>JAGLHQ010000003.1 GCA_023143375.1 Planctomycetota bacterium | reverse complement strand
GCGTCTTTGGTACGCTGGGATGGTACTGGTCGCTACATGGTCAATCGCAAGCTTGAATACAGTACCCGCGACGCTCCAAATGCCAGGGGCGAACGAAGCTCCTGATGTCGCACCAACGAAGGGAAGATACCAATCCGCAGCAAATGCCAAAAGTGCGGTAATTGTAGCGGCCGGCAGCAGACCTTCGTCCAGTACATTCTCGGTCAACGCAGGAATGTACTTTTTACCCTGAACGTCAGGATCAGTTGTCCACAACCGGACCAGAGCAGCAACACCTCGCGGCAATTGACCTCCTGCCCCGGAAGGGTTGAACGTCCAGCTTTGTGAACCGACCTCGTCCCAGTCGTCGTCAATTGCGTCGTATTTGTATACGATGATTTCGTTGCCATCGATTTCGTCTGAGAGACTTGTAGTTAGGTTGGCATACATGTCATCTAGCCAATCCTCCAAGTCATCGACCACATCCACTTCATCCCAGGGGGAACCGCCCCCGGTTATGACACAGTTGAAAACATTCTGATTGACGTTCCCATCTGTCCATAAAAATGACGCTACAACCCGTAAGATTGTTCCATCGGTTATTGACATATTTCAACCCCTCTTATTACGTAGATCTACCCATTACAGCCGCTGAGATGGACGCTAAGGTAAAACTTTTGCCACAGCGGTCGCGAGCTCGCCCTTAAACTTCGGATCCGCCGGTGACTTGGCGGCGATTTCCTCTGTAGCTCGAATGTACTTCTGGCCTTTAGGCGATGCCCCGAAGCCGATCACTACCAGTTTACCTCGCTCTCTCTTAACATGTACCTGGCCAATACCTGATGCCATACTCAACTCCTTTCGTTGGCGCCGGAAATAGGCGCTGTATACCACCGTGATATATCAAAGAAGAAAAAGGGAATCCATCTTCTACTGACGGGAACAGAAAACGGATTCGCCTTATACCTCCGTCTCGGCGGCGGTTGATTGTAGCTGCTTTCAGGAAGGCCGTCAATCACTATCGGGATGGTAGCGACACGGTTCCCATTGCAAACGACCGTGATGGGCCAGGTTGTGGGCTGAAAGGAAGCAATTAATGACTGAATCGGAGCTAATATGCGCAATGCGTCTGTTGCCGGATATATCTGCGCGAATTGTCATTAAAGCCTGGAAAGCGTCATACTTAAATGAGAATCCGAGCATCTCAACCCCAGCTGCTTGTAGCGCACCTACTAAACCGTACTCTAGCACGAGTACCAGCTGGTCCCTGCGCTTTGTCTCCCTCTCTTCTACTTTTACGTCCGCCAGTCTAGACATTCGGTCACTCCTCACCGGCTTGTTTACAAACCGATATAAATATGAGCAACCGTATTAGTGCTGCCCACCGAGACAAATATAAGAAAACTTGAGCTTAAACTAGATGCCGACGTTTCTTTTACG
>JAGLHQ010000299.1 GCA_023143375.1 Planctomycetota bacterium | reverse complement strand
GGAACCTCTTATCTAGTCATGACCCGGAAAAAATAGTAAAGTTATTGTTCGTTGCGTGGTTAGTATCTTTTGTTGTTTTTGTCGGATGTAAGAAAGCGGAGCCGGTTGCCGAGGACCATTCGGGTCATGACCATGCTATGGGTGAGATGGATAAGGCTGTTAAAACTGCTGACGCCGCTGTTGTAGCGGTTACCGAGCAAACGACCTGTCCGGTTATGGGCGGTGCGATCAACAAAGAAATATTTGTCGAATATAAAGGCAAGAAGGTTTATTTCTGCTGTGCCGGCTGTGAGGATAAATTCAACGCCGATCCGGAAAAATATTTGAGCAAGTTGCCGCAGTTCAAGGAGTAGGTAGTTATTAGTTCGGGGGACGGAGTGGAAAACAGCTAGAAAGTATAAACAGGTAATGCGATTATGGACGGTCCGGACAATTTAGAGCCATCAATGCTCGACAGGCTGATACGGGCGTGTCTTGAGAACAAGCTTATTGTCGGGATCCTGTTGGTCACGGTTATATGCTGGGGTGTGTTTGTCGCGCCGTTCGACTGGCAAGTTGGTAATCTGCAAAGAAGTCCGGTGCCGGTTGACGCGATACCTGATATCGGTGAGAACCAGCAGATCGTGTTTACGTCATGGCCCGGGCGATCTCCTCAGGATGTTGAAGATCAGATCGGGTATCCGCTTACGGTTTCGTTAATGGGTATCCCAAAGGTCAAAACCATCCGAAGCTATTCATCGTTCGGTTTTTCGAGTATTTATATAATTTTCGACGAGGATGCCGAATTCTATTGGTCGCGCAGCAGGGTTCTGGAGAAACTTAATTCACTGCCGTCAGGAACGGTCCCTACGGGTGTTCGGCCTGCACTTGGTCCAGATGCAACTGCGCTTGGTCAGGTTTTCTGGTACACTATCGAAGGACGTGATGGCGATGGCAATCCGACGGGTGGGTGGAATCTCGATGAAATACGTTCGGCTCAGGACTGGATAGTTCGTTATGCACTTTCGAGTGCGGAAGGGGTTAGCGAAGTTGCCTCTGTGGGCGGGTTTGTAAAGGAATACCAGATCGATGTCGATCCTGATGCGATGATCTCGCACGGCGTGAAACTTGGCGAAGTTTTTAACGCGATCAAGATGTCTAACGTCGATGTGGGTGCGCGAATGATCGAGATCAACAATGCCGAGTACATCATACGGGGGCTTGGGTTTATCAAAAACATTGGTGATATCGAAAATACTGTTATCAAAGCGCGCGAGAATGTTCCGATATATGTGAAAGATGTCGCACATGTTTCGTTTGGTCCGGCGCTACGACGAGGTGCACTCGATAAATCCGGCGCAGAAGCGGTCGGTGGAGTTGTGGTCGTTCGTTACGGATATAATCCGCTGCAAGCGATCAAAAATGTTAAGGCGAAGATCGCTGAGATCGCTGTGGGGCTGCCGCGAAAGACGCTTGCCGATGGGACGGAGTCTCAGTTAAGAATAGTTCCGTTCTATGACCG
>JAGLHQ010000298.1 GCA_023143375.1 Planctomycetota bacterium | reverse complement strand
CTTCGACACCGACGGAAACCTGCTTGTATGTCAGGGAAGCAGCCGACAGGTCATCTCCATCGACTCGGCCAACAACGTAACCATACTAGCTGAAAAATACAACGGCAAAAAACTTAACTCACCCAACGACCTGTGGCTCGACCCAAAAGGCGGAATATATTTCACCGACCCAAGATACGGCCGACGCGACAACCTCGACCAGGACGGCGAACACGTCTACTACATAACCCCAAACAGAAAAAACGTCATACGAGTCATTGACGATATGGTTCGCCCCAACGGGATCATCGGAACACCAGACGGAAAACGACTATACGTCGCCGACCAGGGCTCCGGCATAACACTAACCTACAAAATAAAACGCAACGGAACACTAACCGATAAAAAACTCTTCGCCGCACAAGGATCTGACGGAATGACAATGGACAAAAAGGGCAACGTCTACCTCACTTCCGACAAGGTATACATCTACAACATAAAAGGCGCCCTCATTGACTCGATCGACGTCCCGGAACGACCCTCCAACGTAACTTTCGGCGGACCCGACAACAGAACGCTCTACATCACCGCGAGAACATCCCTTTATTCGATCCGAATGGCAAACGCAGGCATCCCAAGGCAAGCCAAAACCATACCAACGCTCCACGGATACCGGCTAAGATGGTCAGACGAGTTCGACGGAGATGACATCGACTACGCCAACTGGACACACGAAGTCGGCGACAACTGGCACAACAACGAGCTTCAGGCATACACAGATCGCGACGAAAACTCCTACGTCAAAAACGGAAAGCTCGTCATCGTCGCTCGTAAAGAGCTATACCACAACAAAGCCTTCACATCCGCACGAATGCGAACAAAAGGCAAGCAGGACTTCACCTTCGGCAGAATCGAGGCACGCATAAAGCTCCCCGCAGGCGGCGGAATGTGGCCCGCTTTCTGGATGATGCCCTCAGACAACACCTATGGCACATGGGCAGCCAGCGGAGAGATAGACATCGTCGAAGCTAGAGACACACCAACAGAGATTCACGGAAACCTGCACTTCGGAGACAGGCACCCAAACAACGCTTCCATCGGCTCAACAGCATATTCAGACGGAACAGACTTCTCCTTAAAATACCACGTTTATGCCGTCGAGTGGGAGCCAAACCGGATAAGATGGTACTGCGACGGAACGCTGTACAAAACAGCAAAAAACTGGTGGACAGGAAGTAAAACTGACAATGGTTCCTTCCCCGCACCGTTCGATCAGGACTTCCACGTACTCCTTAACATCGCCGTCGGAGGCAACTACGTAAATTGCACGAAACCGGAATGCATCAAAGCAAACTTCCCGCAAAAAATGTACATCGACTACGTCAGAGTTTACCAAAAAGAATAAATCGTTCAATTTGAAATATGTGTCACACCAGCAAGCTAATGGATCGAGAGGTTCTCACCCTAAAGGGTGTTCGTGTTTACCAAAAAGAATGACGACGACGTAGGATGGGCAAATCTTTTGCCCATGCGGAAACTATCTAATAAAAATCTCACAAAAACCCCAACGGGACTATATGCAACAGCCCAGGCATTTAGCCGGACTGAACATATAAGATACCTTCGCGTTCTAATGTGTCATTTAATACTTCTTCTATTTGGCAGGAAGATACTCCGCTCCCAAGGGCAGTTTCGCATTTATACTTTCCGGTTTCTTCGTTAAGTTTATAATTTTTACAGGCA
Source organism: Planctomycetota bacterium (assembly GCA_023143375.1). Classification (GTDB taxonomy): domain Bacteria; phylum Planctomycetota; class Phycisphaerae; order Sedimentisphaerales; family Anaerohalosphaeraceae; genus JAFGKL01. The sequence continues at coordinate 3,524 of JAGLHQ010000298.1, read as the reverse complement.
CACGCATAATGATAAGCGAGTTTTCCTTCCTCGGTTTTTACTACAAAAAGGATCACCGGAATATCATTAACGGTAGCTGTTGCTCCTGTACCGGATTTATTATGAATACAAGCGATTTGCAGGGTCTCTTTGACTTGTTTTACTTCATGTGACATTTCTTTCTCCTTATCGGCTAAAGGGTACGCTCTGTTACCATTAACTTTCAGCCCTTGTTAGGTCTGCGTGGGCGGCTGGCATATTGTAAATGACAAAGATGCCTGGATATGACCGTCAATTGCCAGATCGATTCTGTATTTGCCATACTCCTTAAAAGTCAAACGTTGTATCACTAAAATAAGATTTGATACAAGTGAATCCGAATCGTCTCTGAACTTAATATTCGCATTAGCTTTAAGTTTGGGACCTAACGGCTTACCGTCTTGATCGATCATTAACAACCGGATTTCGTGCTGACCCTCTTCGATCCTGTCAAACCGTATCCTGGCAGCAACAGAGCAGGCCGGATGTGTCATAGGCATCTCACCTGCAAAAATACGGTCAAAGGCACCTAAAATATTTAATTTCCCGTGCTGATCTGTTGCAGCATCGCATAATAAAAAAGCTTCAATATCCATCTTAATATCCTTTATAATAAAGTTAATATTTCAGGGAATACTTCAACGTCTAATTCTTAGCTATGCTCTTACCTTTCATTGCATCTTCGGCACTGGCCGCGGTTATACGGATATCACTAAAAGGAAAACCGGCGACAGCCCTGGCTTTATCCAGGTCGTTGTGATTGACTCCTTTATATCGATAGAGGATAGGAGCGAAGTTTGACTTCGAGGTCCAGATGACCGACCGGAGATCCCCGTCATTTTTTCGGATGACAATATTGTCAAGGTAGTAGTGATAGTATCCGGCAGCGGTGCTTTGCAGGGCAATGAAATTGACAGGCAGCGTACCGGGCGAGTAATTCCCGATGCCCACGACCTGACGCGTCCAGACACCTTTCGGAAGATCGAGGTTGACCAGTTCGACACCGTCCTGATTCAATCCATTTCTTGACTTATAGAATGGGCGCCAGCCTTGTCCGGGTGTATAGAAGCAGCCCTTTGTTATATCGCTGTCTTCGCAGACAAAAATATCAAATTCGACCCGGTCACCGGCATGAATAAAAGCATCGTATTCCTCATCCCATCCGCTTCCATCGGAAAACCGGACAAAGACCCCGTTTTGATCCGGCCTTTTGATGGCCTTGGTCTGCGTTGCTTTTACTTCGAGCACCTCACCTTCCGGTGAAGGTTTGGGGTCGCCGATGTTGCGTTTGTCGATCGTCATGTAGCTCATGGCATAATTGTTATCGGTTATCCATTTCCGGTATAGTCCGATCAACTGATCCCGCTGGGCGGGGTTGACTGAGGCAACGTTAGCGGTTTCCTCGATATCAGCTTCCAGATCGTAAAGCTCAGCCCTGTTTTTGCTTTCCGAATAATGGAGCTTCCAACGTTTCGTCCGAACCGTACCGTAATCCAGCCACATCCAGTAGATGGCGTCTGTCATGTCTGGCCTGCATTCGGTCCGTTTCCGGAGATTCGCCCAGCAATCGATACCGTCGAGTTTGGTTCCGAGCAGTGGCTGAGCGGACATTGACATCAGTGTCGGGTACATGTCGATGTAACCGATAAAACCGTCATACGTATTATCGCCCGGCGAATAGGGAGCCGTGTTCTTATCGAACGTGCCCGGCCACCAGATCGCAGCGGGGACATGGACGCCGCCTTCCCACAGAGAATGCTTGCCGCCCTTAAAGGGTAGATTGATGCCGCGAGGTGTAGCCCCGTTGTCACTGGCAAACAGAAAGATCGTTTCATTCAACTTGCCGATGTCCGTCACTTTCTGGATTACCTTACCCATACTCTTATCCAGTGTGTAGACATAGGCTGCATATATCAGCGGCTCAAAATGTGTCATGCCCCGGTCGATCACCTGAAGATCAAACTCTTTGCCCCCGTCAAAGCGAAGCTGGGATACATCACCGATACGCTTGCCTGTTTTGGGGCTTACGATGTTCGAGACATAATCCCATTGCCCTTTTATGCCAAGCTCGGTGTCGAGTTTTTCACAAAATTCCTTTAGGTCAGATCGCTTCAACTGGACGGGACCATGCACCGCTTCATGAGGGATATAACATAAGAAAGGTTTCGCCTTGCTCTTGTCAATGAACTCGACGGCGTGCTTCGTGATCAGGTCCGTGCGATACCCCAGCTCGTCCGCGCGGTAACTGCGGTCATGCCACCAGTCCGCATCATGGTGCCAGTCCACGTAATGATCGAAATGATCGCCGCCGCCGGCGTAAAAGCCGACCCAGCGATCGAAGCCGTAGGCGTTTACACCTTCGCCCCATTTCCAGCCCTTATGGTTTTCAAAGATGTTGTTGGTTAAGTTTAAAGTTTTCTCCCCGTGCAGATCGCTCCATTTGCTTTCCTTGTTATAATCGACTCTGGCGCCGTTGCCTTCTGCGGGGAAATTGGGCAGGCTGTTGTGCCATTTTCCGAATGCGCCGGTTTTATAACCTGCCGACTGGAAGTCTTTGGCAAAGTTCTGGATGTCGTTCGGAAGCGTTCCTCCGGTCCTGGGACCAGCGCCAACATTTGCATAGTGTTTACCCGTAAGCAGCCCTGCCCGCGAAGGCGAACATACACAGTGAGTCATATAGTTTTTAAACTCGATCCCTTCGCTAAAAATGCGGTCCATGTTCGGCGTATACCGGAAATGGGCTGGGTTGCTGTTGTGACAGCCGATGTCGCCCCACCCGAAGTCATCGGCGTAGAAGATAACGACATTGGGCTTTGAGATTTTAGAGGATTGCGAGGCATTTTCAGAAAACATATCGCACCCAAACATACTTAACGAAGCGGTGCCGAAACCAAGATTTTTAAGAAACGTTCGCCTGTTCATTTTATGAGCCTTAAATAAGTTTGCCTGATTGTAGTGTCGGAGCAATAAATAAAGAGGTCAGTTTAAGCCTTAGTTTATGCCCTCAGGTGGTGACACCTTTTTCCACTAGCTTTTCCTTCTATAACCAATCTAGCATGAGTTCCCATAAAACACAAACAAAAAGCCATTGCGTCTTGTCATTCGTGCGAAAGCTCCGAATCTACGCGCAACAATAAGAATTTGCGTTTCTTAGTTTACCAAAAAGAATAATGCCGATTTAATTTTGCTCTGCCGTTAAGACAAACAGTAAAGACTGTTTGTCAAATTCGAATATCTAAATCCGAAATCCTAAACAAGCACCAATAACCAAAACCCAAATGACCAAAACATTTCCGCTGTGCCGGGGTAAGCATACTTGTAACCGGGTTTTGTCTTTCCCATATTTAGTTTTAATTGCTTTGTTTTTGGGCCTCCTTTCAATTTATTATTGGGTCATGACCCATTAATTATTATTGATTATTCCTCTTTCGTTCTGTGTTTGTTTATGCGTTTTTAAAATTGGGTTTGTTTTTTTTGGCGTTTTTTGGCTATCTCCTTAATTCATT
>JAGLHQ010000297.1 GCA_023143375.1 Planctomycetota bacterium | reverse complement strand
GCGTTACCATAAATACCGTTTCCAGCCCTACCTTATTCGCAGGAACAGCGATCTCATCGGCATCGTCGATGGACATATCGGCGATCAGGACCGAGCTTCCGCCGGCTGCTTTAAAGTCGGCAAGGAATTCATCCGGGCCGTACTGATAGATCAGATTGTAATAGACAAGCAGGCCTATCGGCACCGGCTTATAGTCTGTAATTTCTTTAATGAACCGCAGCGCTTTTTTAACCGTCATCCCCGCCTTCAATGCGCGGATGTCTGCCTTTTGTATCGTAGGCCCATCAGCGATAGGATCGGAAAACGCAATGCCGAGTTCCAGTACATCTGCACCGGCGTCAATCGCAGCTTTTACTATCTCAAGCGATGCATCGTAATCCGGATCACCTATAACAAAGAACGGAATAAGCGCCGCACGATCCAATTTTGCAAATGTTTCCTTATATGTAGTCATTTATTTCATCCTCACTCAACTGGTCTGTGTTTTTCAACAATGCCGACATCTTTATCGCCCCTGCCGGACAGGTTTAGTATAACATTGATCTCTTTCGGAAACTTGCCCTTTTGCGAAACCAGGTATGCGATCGCATGGGTGCTTTCAAGAGCCGGGATGATGCCCTCTTTTTTCGTAAACAACTCGAACGCGTCAAGCACCTGCTCGTCTTCAACAGCAACATACTCTACTCTGCCAAGATCCTTTAGCATACAATGCTCCGGGCCTACCGCGGGATAGTCCAAGCCCGCTGAGATCGATTCTGTCTCGTGCACCTGTCCTTCTTCGTCCTGCAGCAGATAACTCTTTGCACCGTGGAAAACGCCAACCTTACCGGCTACCAACGTAGCGGCATGTTCATCGGTAGCTAACCCTTTTCCGCCCGGTTCTACGCCTACAAGCCGAACATCTTGGTCGGCGATAAACGCGGAGAATATTCCCATCGAGTTGCTTCCTCCGCCAACGCATGCGGTAACAACATCTGGCAGCTTACCTATGATCTCAAGACTCTGCGCCCTGGCTTCTACGCCGATAGGTAACTGGAAATGTTTTACGATCGTCGGATACGGATGCGGGCCGCAAACCGAACCGAAGATGTAAACCGTATCTTCGACATGACTCGTCCAGTACCTGAGTGCATCGTTGATCGCATCCTTTAACGTTCCTGTTCCACTTTCGACCGGAACGACCTCAGCACCGCAAAGCCGCATCTTGTGGACGTTAACGCTTTGCCGTTCAATATCGATCGTACCCATAAATATCTTTGTTTCCAAACCGAACAACGCACCGGTCATCGCGGTCGCTAACCCATGCTGGCCCGCTCCGGTTTCGGCGATGATCTTGGTCTTGCCCATATATCTGGCCAGCAATGCCTGTCCGATGGTATTGTTTACCTTGTGCGCTCCGCCATGCAGCAGATCCTCACGTTTTACATAAACGTTAAACCCCAGATATTCGCTGAATCGCCGGGCATAATACAACGGCGTGGGCCTGCCCGCATAGTTCCTGTAAAGATTGTCAAGCTCGGCAACGAACTGCGGATCGTCTTTGTACTTATAGAACGCCTGCTCGATCTCTTCCAGGGCCGGTATCAAAACCTCGGGAACATAAAAACCACCGAACTGCCCGAATCTTCCATCATGTTTCATCTTCTCTTTATCCTCTTACGTGTTTTAAATTGTCGAATAACTCTTTCATTTTTGCGTGATCTTTTTTGCCCGGTTCGCTCTCGATCCCGCTGCAAATATCCACTCCATACACTCCCGTTTCGACCGCTCCGGCGATATTTTCCGCATTAATACCGCCCGCCAAAAACACCCTTGCCCCGAAATCGCGAATAAGCTTCCAGTCGAAAGTTTTTCCCGTCCCGCCGTACAGCGTCTTATCGTAAGCATCGAACAATATCGCGTCGGTCGGGTAATCACGTGCCTCCTCTATGGACTCGTTGGACTGGACGCGGATAGCCTTGATCGTCTTTATATTGTACCACTTAAACTCCTCGCAAAACTCCGGCGTCTCATCACCGTGAAACTGTAGCCAGTTCAGGAACCCCTGCTCGATCATCCCCTTGATCTGGTCGAGATGAGCATTTACAAAAACCGCCGCGGTATCTACGAACGTAGGAAGTTTGTTGATTATATCCAGAGCTACGTCCGGGCCGATAAACCGAGGGCTTTTCGGATAGAAATTAAAACCGATAATATCGGCTCCCATATCCACCGCTACCTGGGCGTCTTCGAGGTTGGTAATTCCGCAAATTTTAATTTTCACGATTCGCATATTATTTTCTTTAGCTTAACTGTTGGATATTTCAACTAGCATCTTAAGTGCTGTGCCCGCTTTGCCGCTTGTAACAGATTCGTCGGCGATCTTTATCGCCTCGTTAAAATTTTCTGCAAGCCCGGCTACTATAATAGCTGCCGCTGCGTTTAATATAACAATGTCTTTTTTCGCACCTGTCTCTTTGCCCGCCAGAATATCTCTTATGATACCGGCGTTTCCCTGTGCATCTGAGCCTTTTAAGGAATTGAAATCCGCGATCTCCATCCCAATCTCTACAGGCGAGATCGTGCTTTCGGTGATATTGCCGTCTTTAAGCTGCATAACCTTCGTTACGCCCATCGTCGATATTTCGTCCAGACCATCGCTGTGAACAACCATAGCACGCTTTATGCCTATGATCTTCAGCGTCTCGACGATCATCGGCATAAGCGACTCGTCGGCAACACCCATAACCTGCGCCGACGCATGTGCGGGATTTGCCAGCGGGCCCAGGATATTGAACACCGTCCTAAACCCCAGTTCTTTCCGTACCGGCTGAACATACTTCATCGCCGGGTGAAACTTCGGAGCGAACATAAAACCTATCCTCGCCTGCTTGATGCACTCGGCAACTTTTTCAGGGCCCGGATCGAGATTAACGCCGAGCGCCTCCAGAACGTCCGCCGAACCGCACTTGCTTGTGATGCCCTTGTTGCCGTGCTTTGCGACATAAACCCCCGCGCCCGCTGCGACGAACGCAGAAGCTGTCGAAATATTAAACGTCTTTAGCTTCGCCCCACCGGTCCCGCAGGTATCTACCATATTATCCAGACCGGTCTCGACACGGACCGCATGTTCTCTTAGCGACGAGGCAAAGCCTGCTATCTCGGCAGGACTGGCGCCCTTAATCCGCATCGCCGTAAGAAACGCCGCGACCTGTCCGGGCGGTACTTCACCATTCAGGATGGTATCTACCAACCCCCGAGCATCTTCGAAAGAAAGCTCGCCGCCCTTTATCAATCTATTCAAATACTCCATCATCTCTGCCATGTTTTCTTCCCGTTTATTTTTTCGATGCTATCTTTATTATGTTTTCAATTATCTTTCCGCCAGTCGGCGTAAGTATGCTCTCCGGATGGAACTGCACCCCGTGGATGGGCAGTGTCTTATGCTGAATGCCCATTACGATCCCGTCAAAATCGGCTGTCTGCTCAAGGCAGTCCGGCAGCGTCACCGCACAAAGGCTGTGATAACGTCCCGCCTGAAGCGGATTTTCCAATCCCTCGAAAACCCCCTTCGCCGAGTGTGTTATCCGCGACGGTTTTCCGTGCATGACCGCCGGTGCATGGCTTATCTTGCCGCCGAAGTACTGTATGATCGACTGATGCCCTAGACAAACACCGAAGATCGGAAGCTTGTCCTTAAAATGATCGATCGCTGCAAGCGTAACACCGGCGCTGTCCGGATTACCCGGACCCGGCGAAATTAACAGCAGATCGGGTTTAAAATCGGCGGCAACTTTTACAATCTCATCGAGCGAGGTGTCCGCGCGATAAACCTTCGTATCGCAGTTACGCTTGCCAAACTCATCGACAAGGTTGTACGTAAACGAATCGAAATTATCTATAAACAAAACTTTTACTTGCTTAGACGTCATCTTATTACGCCCCCCTTATTGCTTTAAGGCATGATCCTGCCTTGTGCTGTGTTTCCATAAATTCCGTCGCTGGAACGCTGTCATAGACGACCCCCGCACCTACACGAATATACGCGATCCTGTCCTTTATCTGCAAGCTGCGTATCGTAATACAACTGTCGAACTGCCCGTCAACGGTTAAGTACATCACCGCCCCGCCATAGTAGCCGCGTTTATTCTTTTCAAGCCGGCGGATTATCTTCATCGCCTCGATCTTCGGTGCACCGCTTAGCGTCCCCATATTCATCGTCGCAAGATACGCGCTAAGTGCGTCAAGATCGTCACGAAGCTGCCCCTTAACATTACTGACAAGATGCATCACCGATTCGTACCTCTCGACAATAAGCATCTCGTTTACGATCCGCGAACCCGAATCAGACACACGTGCGATATCGTTTCTGGCGAGATCCACCAGCATCATATGCTCTGCCAGTTCCTTTCGGTCGATCTTCAGTTCCGCTTCGTACCTGGCGTCTGTATCAAGGTCTATCTTTCCGTTGATTCGCCCTCTAGGCTTGGTCCCTGCGATCGGACGTATCTCAACGTTCCGCTTCCCTGTCCCGGAAACTCGCAGGTTAAGCTCAGGGCTTGCTCCCATAAGTATGCTGTTTTGCGTATTGAGGTAGAACATATACGGCGACGGGTTAAGCTCGCGAAGCCTGCGATAAACATCCAGCGGCTCATCGGCGCAAGGCTCAGTGATCGTTCTGCTAAGAACCACCTGGAAAATATCACCATCGATAATATGCTTCTTGGCGGTGTTTATCATTTCTTCAAACTGAGGCTGTTCGGTATCGGTGCCCGCCTCCGGAAGTTCGCCTTCATATTTTTCTGCCTTAGGCACAGGCTGTTTCGCTGTCGCAAAATAATTGTCAAACTTCTTTTGTGCCTCTGTCAATATATCGTCACGATTGTCATCGGTTATAATAACGTTTACAACAACATGCCCCTGACCACTGCCGTGGTCCATCAGAAAAATATTATCTGCGAAATAAAGCTCATAGTCCGGGTTGCCCAGAATATCGCTCTTATTGGCGGGCAGCTTTTCGAACTGATCGATAAAGTCATAACTAAGCGCCCCCAAGAGTCCGCACGTAACCCTAAATGGTTTTTGTGCAAGCTTGAATGAAAACGCCACCGCCCTTAGAACATCCATCTGATTGATACTTTTGAGTCTGCTCTGCTCGTCCATCGTCTGAACGTTGCTTTTCAGCTTTCCGCTGATCTTTTCGTCGGTGACATCTACACTTTCGCAAAAATCGAATCTCGTCTTCTCGGTAGCCATGAACTTCAGCATCCGCCTGCCGACATTATTAAGAGCCTTAATGACAAACTCCCTCGCCGTCCCTGCCACATACAACGCAGGATCAGCCGTCCCGAACGTAAGCGCCCCGGTATCGTTTTCAAGATGCTCGCGAGATTCAAACAAGCAGCTATCGCATTTTCGCCCGTAATCGCTCAATTTTGCAAAAAACTCCACCGGACAATCGATGTCTATTTCCTTGACGAGCGGGATAATCTGCCCGGGCTTTGCTTCGTTAATTAGTTTTTTGTAATCATCCATTTCTTAACCCTTGATATATATCGAGTTATGTTATTTTTTGTCACACAATAAATCAATAAAAAAATCGCGACCTATTACTAACAGGCCGCGATCGTAAAATTTCACAATATTCAAATTTACAGAAGAATTCCGCTACCCGTCGAGTATTTCACCTCGCCAGGCCCACCAATTTACACTGATTGTGCGGTTATTATTCTTCATAATAAGGCTATTAAACCATAAAATCGATTATTTGTCAAGCATAAACACACTAATCGACCGAATAAAGATATAAAGCCGAATAATAGATTGAAAATTGATAGGATAAGCAATATCATATCCACGATAATAAGTAACTAATAAACTATGGAAGGTTAAAATATGGAGATAGCCGAAAAAATGGAAAGTAACGTATTACCACTAGATCTGAGTTTGAAACATAAAATAGCCGATATTTCGCTTGCCAAATGGGGCAGGACCGAGATGGAACTGGCAGAAAACGAGATGCCCGGACTTATGGCAACCCGCGCCAAATATGGCAAGGAAAAACCGTTAAAAGGTTTTAAGATCATGGGCAGCCTGCACATGACTATCCAGACCGCAATGCTGATCGAAACGCTTGAGGCATTAGGCGCAGACGTCCGCTGGGCATCGTGTAATATCTTCTCGACACAGGATCACGCCGCCGCTGCGATAGCAGAAAAAGGCACCTGTCCCGTTTTCGCATGGAAAGGCGAGACACTTGAAGAGTACTGGTGGTGCACAGAAATGGCTCTTACCTGGCCTGACGGTTCCGGCCCGAATATGATCGTCGACGACGGCGGCGATGCAACTCTATTTGTCATCCAGGGCAAAAAATGCGAAGCAGATGTTTCCCTTTTCGACAAGAAATATGACAATAAAGAGTTCCAGATCATCATCGAACGCCTCGCAGATAGCTACAAGACAAGCACCGACCGCTGGACAAAGGTCGCTGATAATATCCGCGGCATCTCCGAAGAGACAACCACCGGCGTACACAGACTATATCAAATGCAGGAAGCAGGCGAATTGCCGTTTGCCGCGATCAATGTAAACGACTCTGTAACAAAATCAAAATTTGACAACCTCTACGGCTGTCGCGAATCACTCGCTGACGGGATCAAAAGAGCTACCGATGTAATGATCGCCGGCAAAGTCGTCGTCGTCTGCGGATATGGAGATGTCGGAAAAGGATGTGCCCACTCAATGAAAGCCCTCGGCGCAAGAGTAATGGTCACCGAGATCGATCCTATCTGTGCTCTCCAGGCAACGATGGAAAGCTACCAGGTAACAACCATGGAAGATGCCGCTCCACAGGGTGACATCTTCGTAACGACCACCGGATGTTTCAATGTCATCAACGGACAACACATGGAACAGATGAAAAACGAAGCCATCGTCTGCAACATCGGGCACTTCGACAGCGAGATCGAAACCAGCTACCTGATCGACTCGCCAGACTGCAAAAAAGAAGAGATCAAACCACAAGTCGATAAATGGACCTTAAAATCCGGCAGATCGATCATTCTGCTCGCCGAAGGCCGTCTCGTTAACCTCGGCTGTGCGACGGGCCACCCAAGCTTTGTCATGAGTAACAGCTTCACCAACCAGACGCTCGCACAGATAATGCTCGCAAAAGAAGACTTGGAACCCGACGTATACACCCTGCCCAAAAAACTGGATGAAGAAGTCGCAATGCTTCACCTCGGCAGACTCGGTGCAAAGCTTACAAAGCTGACCCAACAGCAGGCGGACTACCTTAATATCCCAGTCGAGGGCCCGTATAAGCCCGAACACTACAGATACTAAGAAAAACAGTTTGAAAATCCTAAACCGCAGGTTATAGTTTCTATGGTCTGCGGTTTTTTTATGGAAAACACCAATGGTGTTTATTCCGTTCGCGTGTAAAAACATAAATTATCGAACGAAAAATGGATCGCGCGTCGACACAAAGTTTAAAAGTGTAAATGGATTGAACAATGTACGAACACTTTAATCATCAAGCTGATATCGGAATAAAGGGCATTGGCAGTACCATCGACGATGCTTTTGAGCAGGCTGCGATAGGTATGATGGCGGTGATATGCAACCCGCGAACGATCCTTCCTGAAAAAGAAGTGAAAATTTTCTGCACCGCACCCGACGAAGAGTTTTTGCTCGTCGACTTTCTTAACGCGATAATTTATGAGATGGCTGTGCGAAACATGCTCTTCGGAAAGTTCGAGGTTACCGTAAAAGGCGATTGCCTGGAAGCTAAAGCATGGGGAGAAAAAAGCGATCCCCAAAAACACCAAACCGCCGTCGAGGTCAAAGGTGCCACCTACACCGAGCTTGAAGTAAAGCAGGAATCTGGCGAATGGACGGCCCAGTGCGTCATTGATGTTTAGCCGGGAGAAAAATGGATACAAAACAGTTAAAACAAATTTCACAATTCTGCTTTGAACTTCCGCGCACCGGCAAAATGCGCGTGCCAGGCAGGCTCTTCGCATCGTCAGAACTTCTTCGCGACATGGACGAGATGGTTCTGAAACAAGTCGCCAACGTAGCCGCCCTTCCCGGTATCGTAGGGGCTTCATACGCCATGCCCGACGCACACTGGGGATACGGATTCTGCATCGGGGGTGTTGCGGCCTTCGATCCCGATAAAGGCGGCGTCATCTCCGCAGGCGGCGTAGGCTTTGACATCGCATGCGGCGTAAGAACCCTCCACACCAAACTAAAAAGCGATTGTCTTAAAGGCAAAGAAAAACAACTCGCAGACGCCCTCTTTAGAAAGATTCCCGCAGGCGTCGGCTCCGAAGGTAAGGTACATCTTTCGGCTGGACAAATCGACGATATGCTGTCAGGCGGCGCCCAGTGGGCAGTAGAAAACGGCTACGGAACTGCCGACGACCTCCGATTCACCGAAGAAAATGGCAAAATGTCCGGAGCCAACCCGAAATACGTTTCCGATCATGCAAAAAAAAGACAACGCAATCAGGTAGGAACCCTCGGCTCGGGAAACCACTATCTTGAAGTGCAAAAAGTCGTCGAAATTTACGACCAAAAAATCGCAAAAGCATTCGGCATAGAAAAAGACGACATCAAAATCTCGATCCACTGCGGGTCACGAGGGCTTGGCCACCAGATCGGAACTGACTACCTAAAAACAATGGCACAATCGGCTGTCGCCCTTGGCATCGACCTGCCCGAGCGTGAGCTTGCATGCGCTCCGATAAACTCAAAACAAGGACAAGCATACTTAGCAGCAATGCGATGCGGAATTAACTGCGCAATGGCAAACCGACAGATGCTGATGCACCTCGTGAGGGAGGTTATGGCTGCCTTGTTCCCCGGCTCACACATTCGACTCCTGTACGATGTTTCGCACAACACATGCAAACTTGAAGAGCATTCATTCAATAATAAAACCCGCAAGGTCTTCGTACACCGCAAAGGCGCAACCAGAGCTTTCGGACCGTCAAGCAAGGAATTGCCCGCAGAATACGCAAGCGTAGGCCAGCCCGTCCTTATCGGCGGAACCATGGGGACAGCTTCATATATACTGGCAGGAACGGACGTGTCAAAGCAGATCGCCCTAAGCTCCGCATGCCACGGAGCAGGCAGAAACATGTCAAGAAAAGCCGCAACAAAAAAATGGTTCGGCAAAGATGTCGTAAGGAATCTCGCTGCAAATAACATCATAATACGAAGCAACTCGATGCGAGGCATAGCAGAAGAGGCTCCCGGAGCATACAAAGACGTAGACGCCGTCATAGAAGCAACCCACAACGCAAAACTCGCCAAAAAAGTCGCCAAACTAATTCCGCTGATCTGCGTAAAAGGCTAACGAATCACTATGCTCTACCGTAGGGTGTGCTTCAGCACACGCGGAAGCTTTCGTAGGATGGGCAGGTCTCCTGCCCATGCGGTTATCCTTAATCTAGAATATAAGCTTCACTGCCGCAGCTGTAGCAAGCACAAGAACTAACACCCTAAACACCTTTTGCGGTATCCTCTTTAACAACACAATCCCAACTACCGCCCCAACTACAATAAACGGAAACAGCGTAAGATCGAGCTTTAAACTCTCGACAGAGATAAGAGCAAGCTTGGCACTAAACGGAACCTTTACCCAGTTGACTATAAAAAAGAACCATGCCGATGTCCCCACAAATTCCGTCTTAGGCAAACCCGCCGTCAAAAGATAGATCACCATGATAGGCCCTGCCGCATTGGCCATCATCGTAGTTAGCCCCGCAGTAAAACCAAGGGCCGCGATAAAAACAAATTTGCCCAAAGCATTACCCTCGCCGCCTCCGTTTTTCCGCATATCGCTTATGTATCTTAGCGCCAGCATCACAAGAACTATAATGCCGATAACGGGTTTTAGCTGATCGTCGCTGACCTTACCCATCGCAAAATACCCCGTCACTATCCCTGCAAGCGTCCAAGGCATCAGCCGGGCAATATGACCCCACTGAGCATGACGACGGTAATACCCTGCCGAGAAAATATCCGCAAAAATAAGCAACGGCAGCAAAAGCCCCACAGACGCTTTCGCCGGCAAAACAAGTGCAAAAAGAGGCACCGGAAGTATCCCAAGCCCGGGTATCCCCGTCTTGGAAACGCCGACTATAAACGCAGATAATGCAAGCAATGCCCACTGCCAAACCTCGATTTCAAATCCAAATTCAAACATCAAAGTACTTTAACACGCCCGTAATCCAATAACAAGCGATTCCGCTCTTTGACAGCCAAAAAATCTGTTGCCAAACGACCATCTTTTGCTTAAACTACCTCACTGGATTAAAAAACTTTGCAAAGAGAACGAAAATGCCGAAAAAAGAAGAACTAAAATCAATGTCATTGGGCGACCACTTAGAAGAGCTCCGTTCGCGTCTGATCCTGATCTTCGCAGGAGTCCTGCTAGGGCTTGTAGTCTGCCTGTTTTTCGGAAAGTTTTTCATCGAACTGCTGACAACCCCATATGGAAAGGCCTTAGGCGTAGAAGATGTCGCACACCATCTACAGACGATAAAACCGGCAGAAGGCTTTCTTATATACATAAAGGTTTGCCTCTTTTTCGGCCTTCTCGCAAGCTCACCATGGGTCTTTTGGCATATTTGGGGGTTTGTCTCATCGGGACTTTATAAACACGAAAAAAAATTCATCTACGCAGTCGTACCAGCATCGAGCACATTATTCATAACAGGATCGCTATTTTTCCTGATAATAATTGCCCCCCTTGCGATGAGCTTTTTCATGAAGTTCAATCAGAAGATGCTAAGCGTTACTTCAGACTGGACCCTGCAATACTACATGGATCTCGTCCTCGGCCTGACTCTCGTTTTCGGTGTCGCCTTCCAACTGCCCATAGCGATCATATTCGCAGAGAGAATGCACCTTGTCACAGTTGACGCACTCTGCAAAGGAAGACGGTTTGTAATATTGGGCTTGGTTGTAGTCTCAGCAATGGCAACCCCGCCTGACGTGATATCGCAGATATCCCTTGCAACACCGCTATACATACTATATGAGGGCAGCATCCTGATATGCAAATTCCTCAGAAAGAGGAAAAAGTAAGCGACAAAACTTTTTGAAAATCGCTTTTACTGAAGATTATCGTTAACTGCGTCATCGACTTCTTTTTTAACATCATCGACGACATCGTTAACTTCGTCCTGAGTATCTTTAACGCCCTTCTTAAACTCAGTAAGACTCTTGCCAAGCCCGCGGGCTATCTCAGGCAAACGCCGTCCGAAGATGAGAACTGCAATGACCAATATGACTATCAACTCCACAGGGCCCGGAGCCCAGAAGCCAAGTATATTCGTAAATTCTAACATTTGAAAATTCCTTATTTATTCGTTCATTTAACTTTCATCTCATTCTACTACGTCAAAACACACTGGTCAATAACAAAAAAACTCATTTCTCCATAAACAATCCCGCGTTTACCCCGTACAATCCGAGTCCGAACCAGGCAAAATCCTGAAACATTC
>JAGLHQ010000296.1 GCA_023143375.1 Planctomycetota bacterium | reverse complement strand
CGGCGGCACTCAGGCCCGGGGTGCCGAGCCGAGATATCAAAGCGGCTCTGCCTTCGGTAAATTGATGTTGCCCGAAATGCTCTGTCGCAAGGGTTATCGGTTCATAATTCTCAGCAGCGAGGGTTAAATCGCCGGCAAAAACAACACATACAACAAAAACAAACGATCCCAATAATAAACGCATAACAATCCCCTTTAACTTATGAATGCCTGAAAAACCTTTATTCTGTGTGCCCGGAGTTCTCCATTCCGGTCGTGCTGCCTGAGGTGTCTTCGTCTTCGGTGCCTGTGGTAGTTTTCTTTTTTGAAAAAGCCGAAAATATCAGCCCGGAAACGGTTCCAAATGCTACCGCCGCACTAAGCATAGCAACAGGCATGGCAAAGATCATCGAACCGATCGAGCTTGAATTCGGGTTGTATCCGAGTTTGACCCTGAGGATTTTACCTTTCGGGGTTTTGTTTGGCGAATTTAATACGTCCATTATTACCACCTTAAATTAACAACTATCATTATTGCCATAGCGATAAACAGTACACCCAGCCCGAGTTTTACCCTCACAACGCGACATCTGAAAAAGACTTTCGTCTGTTCCGAATGGATAGAACTCCATACCCTATCCGTAGCATAACGCCATCGGAGCATTTTTCAAGTGAAATTAAATTAGAATCTTTCACTAAAGACTCCAAAGGCCGTATATTTACTAGTACTGTCTCTTAATAAAGCTATTTGCACTCACGCAAGCTAGATTTTGTCAGTTTTTAATACACCCTTATCCATTGCCAAGAGCTTAATTGAGGTATTCTAAGCCTTTAACAGCCATGCTATGAATTTCTATTGCAGTGATATGTTTATTGTGCCAGCCAGTCCAGGAGTCTTTGGCGTGTGGCTATGCTTACTCCTGCGATCAGGGCATCTTCTCCAGCGCGGGCAGGGATTATCCGGATGTTTCGCAGGGAACTTTCGTAAACATTTTTTTGCATCGCTTCTCGGATACATTCGGTAAAGTGTTCGTGAAAGTGCAGGCCGACATATCCCGCTAGAATGATCACTTCCGGGTCATAGCAATTAATCAGCATGCAGGTTGCTCGTACGAAATGTCCGGCTACATAATCTCGCAGGGCAAGAGCATAGCTGTCACCATTGTCAGCAGCGAGGAACCATTGTTTTAAAAACTCTTCCGGCATATTGGAACTGTCAGTCTCAGCAAAGCAGGCAGAAGACATCTTGTCGGATTCATTGCGTATCTTATTTGTTAGAGCAGGACCTGAGATCAACGCCTCCAGACATCCTTTTTGTCCGCAGCCGCAAACCGGGCCGTCGGGTTCTACTACTATGTGTCCGATCTCACCGTATCTGCCGGTAGAGCCGGATACCAGATTGCCATCCATATAAACGGTTGAGCCTACGCCGTCGGCAAGATTTAGATATAGTATGTTTTTCGATGCCAGGTTGGCACTGATCGCAAACTCCGAAAGAAGCCTGACACGGTTGCTGTAAACAGAGACCGGGAAATCAAAAAAAGGCTGGAGATGTTCTTTAAGGTGAACTTCTTTCCACCCTAACGGGCTGGACAGCGAGACGCATCCGTCCGGCGAAATCGATCCGCTGAGGGTGATGCCTGCGCCAATTACTTTTGCGTTTTCGATCTTGTTGCGGTTCAGCAGGCCGGGCACGTTGACGCTGAGCAGATCCAGAACATTTTCCAATGAGTGATCATATCCAAGCGAGATGCTGATCTTGTCTTTCAAATGTCCATCGAAGTTAAAGACCCCGATGAAAAGATGGCTGGGGTTGATCTCTACGCCTACGGTATATCGACAATCCGGATTAAGCCGGAGTATGACCGGTTTTGGACCGCGGGCTTTGCTTTGGCCGGGCGTTTCTGTGATGAGTCCTTTTTCGCGCAGTCTTGCTACGATCGTGCTGGCTGTGGAACTGCCGATGCCTGCGAGTCGGCAAAGTTGTGACTGAGAGAGTTTTTTGTGCTCAAACAGCATCGAGAGGATGAGTTTTTCGTTTCTTTGACCTACGTTTTTTGAGTCAATAGGGCCGTTTTTCATAATTATCTCATGTTGTGTGCTTTATATTTGCATTTGTCAGACACGTTCTGCAATTGCAAATCTTTATGAATTATACATAAAAAACAGCTTTCAGGCAAGATTTATTGTGTTTTATTTAAAAAACCACAAAAACAACTTGCAAAAACCGCGTTTATGTGCTAGAAATAACCTCATGTCGTGTGGTATTTATTTTGTTAAGGATGGAATGAAATGAGCGATCTTTTTGATGTTAAAGGTAAGTGTATTGTAATTACCGGCGGCGGGGGTGTTCTTTGCGGGACATTAGCCAGAGACCTGGCGCGTAATGGCGCTAAAGTTTGTATTGCCGATTACGATGAAACCAAGGCCAATGAAGTGGCTAAGCAGATCAAAGACGAAGGCGGATTTGCCTTGCCGCTGTGTGTCAATGTGCTGGACAAGGCGCAGATACAGAGCGCTCTAACTTGTGCTTGCGACAGTATGGGCAAGATCGATATTCTTATCAACGGTGCAGGCGGCAATAAGAAGGAAGCGACGACATCCGATGAGATGAGTTTTTTCGACCTTCCCGCTGACGCGATACGTTATGTGTTCGACCTTAACTTTTTAGGGACGCTGTTGCCGAGCCAGGTGTTCGGCAAGCACATGGCTGACAACGGCGAGGGGATGATCCTGAATGTTTCGAGTATGAACGCGTTTTGTCCACTTACGAAGATAGCGGCGTATTCGGCGGCGAAGGCTGCGGTAAGCAACTTCACGCAATGGCTTGCGGTGCATATGTGTCAGAACTATTCGACAGATATCCGGGTTAACGCAATCGCGCCGGGATTCTTCATTACCGAACAAAATCGCTTCCTTGTAACCGACAAAAAAACCGGCAACTTCACACCTCGCGGGCAGAGCATAGTGGACCATACGCCGATGGGCCGCTTTGGCGACGCTGAGGAATTGTGCGGAACCGTGCGATGGCTGCTCAGCGACGCGGCAAAATTCGTTACGGGTATCGTAGTGCCGATCGACGGCGGCTTTAGTGCCTTTAGCGGCGTGTAATTTTATGGGGTGACCTATGCTGTATTACAGCAACGCAGGCGAAAACGTATCTCTAAGCTCCGAGGATCTTAGGGAAGGTCTTTTCGAGGCTTTAGCTGCGCTGGGGCAAAGGGAAAAGGTGTTGGCGATCCCGCCGGACATTACACGTTTTTATTCTCGGGCAGGTGAGCTTACGCGGTATGCGCATCAGTATTACGATGACAGGATGACTGATATACTGCCTGCCTTGGGGACGCATTTTGCGATGAGCGCCGCGGAGATAAAACGTATGTTCGGCGACGTTCCGCTTGATCTGTTTCGAGTGCATAACTGGCGAGAGGATCTTGCTACGCTTGGCGAGGTTCCAGCCGATTTTGTAAAAGAGGTAAGCAAAGGTAAAGTCGATTTCGCGTGGCCGGCCCAGGTCAATCGTCTTTTAGTCGACGGCGGGTTCGACCTTATCCTTTCTATAGGTCAGGTTGTACCGCATGAAGTGGTCGGCATGGCCAATCACAATAAAAACATCTTTATCGGCACAGGCGGAGCAGAGGGGATCAACAAAAGTCATTTCTTAGGTGCCGCCTACGGTATGGAAAACATGATGGGCAGGGCTGATACGCCGGTGCGACGTGTTTTGAATTATGCATCCGACCATTTTGCCAGGGACCTGCCGATCGTATATGCACTAACGGTTGTAGAGGCAACCGAAGATGGGCAGGCTGTGCGGGGGCTATTTGTCGGTGACGATGCGGAATGTTTTGAACTTGCCGCTAAGCTATCGCTAAAGGTAAATTTCCAGATGCTGGATGAGCCGCTTGACAAAGTGGTCGTTTATCTGGAACCCGGAGAGTTCAAGAGCACGTGGCTGGGCAACAAAAGCGTTTATCGTACGCGTATGGCGATGGCTGACGACGGCGAACTTATCGTTTTGGCTCCGGGCTTAAAAGAGTTTGGCGAGGACCCTGAGATAGATCGTCTGATCCGGAAGTACGGGTATGTGGGGACCGAGAAGGTGCTTGATCTTGTTGACAAGAACGACGATCTGAAGAATAATCTAAGTGCTGCGGCGCATCTTATTCATGGTTCTTCCGAGGGTAGATTCAATATAACGTATTGTCCGGGGCATCTAAGCGAAGAAGAGATAGAGTCGGTTAATTTTCAGTATGCCGATCTCAACGAGATGTTAAAAATATACGATCCGGCAAAACTTAAAGACGGCTTTAACACCGTTGACGGTGAAGATGTCTTTTATATATCCAACCCCGCGATGGGACTGTGGTCGTGGAAGGATAGATTTGTATTACGATAAAATTATAATTCATGGAGCGAAAAATGGCAGATACAGCATCAAAAAAATATTCTTTAATTGTTGCAACCAGTATGGGTGTTCGATTAACCCCTGTCGATTCGCAGCCCTTCCACTGTAGCGACACCTTCAAAATGCAGGCAACCAGTGCAGAAAGCAACGTGGCAAGTGTTTCTTCATATCTTGGTATGCCGGTGAAGGTTTTGACAGCATTTGTCAAGAGCAGTCCTGTCTCGCACTTTATAAAGGATAATATCAGAAGCCGTCGGATGGACTTTGAAGGGCCCGAGTTCGATCAGGACGGTCCGTGGGGCTATCGCCATCAGATCAATATGGCTGATAGCGGCTGGGGCAGTCGCGGGCCGAGGGTTCAAAATGACAGGGCCGGCGAAGTGGGTCGAGAGCTTAGCGCCGATCAATTCGATCTTGACAGAATCTTTGCTAAAGAAGGAGCAAAGATCGTACACCTTTCGGGGCTTATTGCGGCGCTGTCGCCTAAGACCAGCAAGTTCTGCCTTGACATTGCCCGTATTGCCAAGGAAAACGGCTCGTTAATATCGTTCGACCTTAACCATAGAGCCAGCTTTTGGAAAGGTAGAGAAAAAGAACTTGCCCAGGCGTTTGCCGAGATCGCTTCCCGCAGCGATATACTGATCGGTAACGAAGAAGATTTCCAGCTATGCCTTGGCATAGAAGGCCCGAAGTCCGGCGGTCAGGGGCTTGATGAGAAAATCGACGGTTTTAAAGAGATGATCGGCAGAGTTCAATCCGCCTATCCCAACGCAAGCTACTTTGGGACGACACTTCGTGAAGTTGTTTCAGCGAACAGCCATATGTGGGGCGCACTGGTTACTGACGGCAAAGACTGGGAGATCATCAAGCCGCGCGAGATCGGAGTTCTTGACCGTATCGGCGGCGGTGACGGTTTTGTTGGCGGTTTGCTGTACGGTATAATCCAGGGCTGGGACGTGAAAAAATGTGCCAGGTTTGGCTGGGCGAGCGGAGCACTTGCTGCTACCATGCTTACAGATTATGCTCAGCCAGCTGATGAGGATCAGATCTGGAGCATATGGGACGGCAACGCAAGAGTTAAACGTTAATAATAAAACTGTAACACAAATTTCAAATACAGGAGAAGCGATAAAATGTCAAAAGCAGATATAGGCCTCGTAGGGCTTGCCGTAATGGGTGAAAATTTCATTCTGAATATGGAAAGCAAGGGCTTTACCGTGGCATGTTTTAACCGCACGGTGTCAAAGGTTGACGATTTTCTGGCTGCCCGCGCCAAGGGCAAGAACATCATCGGATGTCACTCGATCGAAGAGTTCGTCAGTTCGCTTGAGCGTCCTCGCAAAGTCATGCTGCTGGTAAAAGCAGGCGGCGCTGTTGACGCCTTTATCGAACAGGTACTTCCTTTGCTTGACGACGGCGATATTATAATCGACGGCGGCAACAGCCATTTTCCCGATACCATACGCAGATGTGAATATGTCGAAAGCAAAGGCAAGCTTTACATCGGTACGGGTGTATCCGGCGGCGAAGAGGGCGCTTTGCTCGGTCCTTCGATCATGCCGGGCGGATCACCGGCTGCGTGGGAACACGTCAAACCTATCTTCCAGAAATGTTGTGCACAGACCGACGACGGTCAGCCATGCTGCGACTGGGTTGGCGAAAACGGTGCGGGTCACTTTGTTAAAATGGTTCACAACGGGATCGAATACGGTGATATGCAGATGATCTGCGAGACCTACCAGATGATGAGCAAGGGGCTTGGTATGTCTAACGACCAAATGCACAAGACCCTCACCGAGTGGAACGACGGCATTCTCGATTCATATCTTATCGAGATCACCCGCGACATCCTCGGCTATAAAGACGAAGAGGGTAAGGAAGTTGTTGACCTGATCCTCGACACCGCAGGGCAAAAGGGCACCGGCAAATGGACCGCAGTTGCGGCTCTGGACGTAGGGATGCCCCTTACCCTGATCGGCGAAGCAGTATTTGCAAGATGCCTGTCCGCTCTAAAGGACGAACGCGTTAAAGCATCCAAAGTTCTTTCCGGCCCGGCCGGTTCATTCGACGGTGACAAAGACGCACTCATTGCAGACCTCCAGCAGGCTTTGTACGCATCGAAGATCGTAAGTTATGCACAGGGCTACCAGCTCATGCGTGCAGCGGCCAAAGAATACGGCTGGAATCTTAACAACGGCGGCATTGCTCTTATGTGGCGCGGCGGATGTATTATCAGAAGCGTCTTTCTGGGTAAGATCAAGAACGCTTTCGACAATAATCCAAAACTCGAAAATCTGCTGCTCGACCCGTTCTTTAAGGACGCGGTAGAGACTGCCCAGACAGCATGGCGAAGAGTGATCGTAGCTTCGGTAAACCTTGGAATCCCAATGCCGGCGATAAGCTCGGCGCTCGCTTTCTATGACGGTTACAGAAGCGAAAGACTCCCTGCGAACTTATTGCAGGCTCAGAGAGACTATTTTGGCGCACACACCTATGAAAGAGTAGACAAACCTCGCGGAGAATTCTTCCACACTAACTGGACCGGACGCGGCGGCGATACGGCAGCTTCGACTTACATAGTGTAACGTCAAAGGTGTTTTAATGTTTTTAGTTTGATCTAGCGGAGATGGCAATGACAGTTGAGTATATGAATGAAGATTTTTTGCTGCAAAATAAAACAGCGAAGGCACTCTACCATGACTATGCGGTCAAGATGCCGATCTATGACTACCACTGCCATTTGCAGCCTGAGCAGATCGCGGTTGATAAGCAGTTCGAGAATTTAACGCAGATATGGCTTGCCGGCGATCATTACAAGTGGCGAGCGATGCGAACCAACGGCGTTGAAGAAAAATATTGCACAGGAGATGCGACAGATCGACAGAAATTCGAAATGTGGGCACGCACTGTTCCCGCTTGTATTCGCAACCCGCTGTACCACTGGACGCACCTTGAACTCAAAAAGCCCTTTGGTATTACCGGCAAGCTGCTTGGCCCTGACACCGCAGAGCAAATATACGATTCGTGCGGCGAAATGCTGAACACTCCGCAGTTTAGTGCGCGTAACATTATGCGAAAGTGGAACGTGAAGCTGGTTTGCACGACAGAGGATCCGCTGGACAGCCTCGAACACCATCAGGCGATAGCTAATGACGGTTTTGAGATAGCGATCCATACTGCGTGGCGACCAGATAAGGCGATGGCTCCGGAAAATCTCGACGCTCAGAACGATTGGATCGATAAACTTGCCGAGCTTACCGATATCGAGACCGATAGCTTTGAAACATACATCGAGGCAATTGAAAAGCGGCAGGACTACTTCCATCAGAACGGCTGTCGGTTAAGCGACCATGGACTGGACAAGCCCTATGCCGACAAATACACAGCCAGCCAGATCGAAGCGATATTCCAAAAGATACGCACTAAGACAGAGCTTTCGCCGGACGAAGTTGCAAAATTCAAATCCGCGATGCTGATCGAATTCGGCAAGATGAATTATAAAAAAGGATGGGTCCAGCAGTTTCACATGGGCGTCATTCGCAACAATAATTCTCGTATGCTAAAAGAAGTTGGCGTCGATACGGGCTTCGACTCGATAGGCGATTTTGAAATTGCTTTGCCGTTGTCAAGATACCTTGATACACTTGACAGCCAAGGCATGTTAGCTAAGACGATACTGTACAATATTAACCCGAAGGATAACGAGGTGCTTGCTACGATGCTTGGTAATTTCCAGGGTGACGTGGCAGGGAAGATGCAGCTCGGTTCCGGGTGGTGGTTCCTCGATCAGATGGACGGGATGATAAAGCAGATCGACGCGGTGTCGAATCTTGGCCTGCTCAGCCGGTTTATCGGCATGTTAACCGATTCCAGAAGTTTTCTTTCGTATGCCCGGCACGAATATTTTAGGCGAATACTGTGTAACCTGCTTGGCGAAGAAGTCGAAGCCGGGTACTGGCCGAAAGACATGAAACTGCTCGGTCAGATGGTTGAGGATATTTGCTACAATAATGCTAAAGAATATTTTACGATGACTTTGCGATAAAAGCAGTGTACAATGCGGGCTCGGCGACTCGCTGGAATTACGCCCGGTGTAAATAGAGCAGAATGTTTTTTTGTTATGGAGACGTATGATGCTTAAAAAGGAAAATCTAAGTCTGAAATTTAATGAAGTCTCACGCCGAACGATGTTGAAGACGATCCTTTGGACTCCGCCGGCCATGATGCTCAGCGGAAGCAGCGTTTTTGCAATGGGCAAGAAACCATTATACGAACCCAGGATCATACCAAAGGGACAGAAGATTCGGACTGCCCAGATCGGTGTCTTTAACCGAGGCGGTCAGATATTAAAATCGTTTAATTCATATTCCGATAAGCAGATCGAGTTTAAGGCGTTTGCCGATGTGCTGTTTACCAAACATGATAGTAATATGGCTGACTTCCCGTCCGTTCCCTGCTATCGGGATTATCGTCAGATGCTCGAAGAAATGGTCGATGAGATCGACGCAGTCATCATTGCCACCCCTGACCACTCGCATTTCCCGATGATCGCCCACGCGATGCTGCTTGGCAAGCACGTCTATGTTGAAAAACCAATGGCTCAGAATGTTTATGAGTGTCGTACCATCGAAAAGCTTGAGAAGTCCTGTGGTGTTGTCACTCAGTTGGGTAACCAGGGGCATTCCGGTTTTGGAACGATCCAGTTCGGTCAGATGGTTGAGGCAGGTCTGATCAAGAATGTAAAAAGGATCGACGCGTGGATGAACAAGAGTCGCCGCTGGCATGGGTGGACGTATCCGGAGTATCCTGAAACTATCCCTCAGCCGGGTTACGACTGGGATCAATGGCTTGGTCGCAGACAGTTCCGTCCGCATAGCCCGCAAATGACCGGTGGAAACTGGAGATGCTGGTATGAGTTCGGTTGCGGGTGTATGGGTGACTGGGGTGCTCACATTCTCGATGCGTATCATCGTTACCTCAAGCTCGGACAGCCTTACGAAATTACCACAAAAGTTATGGGCTCAAGCGACCTGTATTACCCTCAGGGCTCGGTTATCACATTTAAGTTCAAAGCACGCGGAGATATGCCTCCGTTGGAATTGAACTGGTATGACGGCCAAGGTAATAACGCTCCGCGTCCAGCCGGTTACAAAGGTAAGATGAGTGCCCCGGGTTCTCTTCTTTATCTTGATAAGGGTGTATTAGCCGGTAAGAGCCACGGTGCGAAGTATCACTTTGCCCTTAACTCTAAACTCGAAAAGATGGAAAAAGACGGTAAGCTGCCAGACCCGAAACGTCAGAATTATAACCACTACAAGAACTTCCTGAATGCATGTCAGGGTCTTGAGCCGTCCAATTCACCGTTCTCAGTTGGTGCACCGCTCTCTGAAATGCTTGCTCTGGGTTGTGTCGGTCAGAAGTTTGGCGGAACCCTCAAGTATGACGCAAAGGCAATGAAGATTACCAACCACGCAGAAGCTAACGCAATGCTAAAGGGTCCAGAAGTTCGTGATAACTGGAATGCATACGATAAGAAAAAACTGCCAATATCCAAGGTCTCTCTGATCAAAAAACCTTCACAGGTCAAATGGGAAGACTTATTCGACGGTAGCATGAACAAGTGGGAAAACCCATACGACTTCGGCGAATATAAATATGAAGATGGCATTGTAAGTCTCGGTACCAAATCAAAAAAATGGTTCCTGCTAACCAAAAAAGAATACGCCAATTTCGTCCTTGAAGGCGAGATCAAAATGCCGATAGGCAAAGGCAATTCTGGTTTCATGTTCCGTTGCCAGAAGAAAAAGAATAAAGTCTGGGGCTACCAGACAGAAGTCGATACCGCAGGCAGAAAGTGGTCAGGCGGACTATACGACGAAGGTCGTCGCCGATGGTTTATTTCGCCCAATCGAGATCATGCCGCCAACGAAGAAGAAAAAGCAAAATCAATCGCCGAATTCCGCGCTCGTGCCGGTGAATGTTTCAAGCAGGGACAGTGGAACAAGTACCGCATTGAATGTATCGGCTCGCATATTAAGGTAACTGTTAATGGGACGGTAACCACCGACATCCACGACGAGATGGACCTAAAGGGATACATCGGTATCCAGCATCATGGTGAGGAAGAACTGACCTATCAATTCCGCAATCTGCGCATCAAGGACTTAGGCGCAGGCGGCGACGTTTTCTATCCGCACCGCGAAGGAGCCAAAGCTGCTCCCGTAAAGTCAAAGATGAAAGGTGACATCTACGAAGCCGAAGACGCCAAGATGGTTGCATGCACCAAGGCAAAGAACCATAAAGGTTATCAGGGCAGCGGTTTTGCTGACTTCGGCGGCAAGGGCAGTTCTGTAGAATGGGATAATGTTCTCGCTGACAACAATGGAAAGTATACGCTGACGTTTAGATACGCCGCTCCTAATAATCGCCCTTGTAAGTTATTTGTTAATGGCGAAAATATCGGCGATATTAAGTTTGCAAGTACGAAAGAATGGACCAATTGGAAGACTGTTGACATTAAAGCCAACCTCAAAAAGGGCGGTAACTACATAAAAGTCGTCGCCATCGGTGACGGCCCCAACTTAGATGCGTTGGCGGTTAATAAATAGAAGTTTGTGTTTCGATACTGAAAGGATATTATGATGAAGATTACCATGAAATGGAGTTGTTGTTTTGCATTTATGTTACTGCTGATCGTGGGCGGATGTTCAGAGCAGCAAGAGATCGATGGCTCACAGGTTCGGCTTTCCGAAGAACCATGGGTTGAGTTGTTCGATGGAAAAACGCTCAACGGATGGCAGCAGAAAAACGGCAAGGCGAAATATTCGGTTGTCGATGGGCAGATCGTTGGGAAAACGGTCCTGAAAACGCCTAACAGTTTCCTTTGCACCAAGCAGCACTATTCTGATTTTATCCTTGAGCTGGAATTCAAAGTTGATCCGGCTCTTAATTCCGGTGTTCAGATCCGTTCCAACAGTTTCCCTGAATACAATAATCATCGCGTCCACGGTTACCAGGTCGAGATCGATCCGAGCCCACGCGCAGCTTCCGGTTGTATTTATGACGAGGCGCGTCGGGGATGGTTATATCAGATAGGCGATAACCCCGCTGCGAAAAAAGCCTTCAAGCAGAACCAATGGAATAAATTCCGCGTAGAGGCCATCGGAGATACTTTCAAGACATGGCTTAACGATGTTCCAGTTGCCCATTTGTACGATACTATGACGCGTTCGGGCTTCATCGCACTTCAGGTTCATGGTATTGGCAATAAGAAGGAAAAGGAAGGTATCCAGGTTAGCTGGAAAAACATTCGCATCATCACTGACAGCCCTGCCAGCTATTCAAGACCTACTCCGCTTGCGGTCAAGAGTGTAGATAACCAGTTGGCTCCGAGCGATAAGAAGAAGGGGTTCAAGCTTCTGTTTGACGGTAAGACGACCAAGGGGTGGCGTGGTGCGAAGCTTGACGGTTTTCCAAAAGGCGGATGGGTTGTCAAAGACGGAGTGCTTACGGTACTGGAGTCCGGCGGTCACGAATCTGCGGCTGGTGGCGATATTGTGACCATCAAAAAATACAGCAATTTCGAACTGCATCTTGATTTCAAACTGACACCAGGCGCCAACAGCGGCATTAAGTATTTCGTTGACCCGGAACTTAATAAGGGCAAAGGATCCTCTATCGGTTTGGAGTATCAGCTTCTTGACGACCAGCGGCATCCCGACGCAAAGCTTGGCAATCACGAAGGCAGCCGGGCTTTAACTTGCCTTTACGATCTGATGGAATCTAACAATCTAAATAAGATTCCCAATCCGATCGGTCAGTGGAATCATTGTGCTGTTATTTCCAAGGGCAACCATGTCGAGCATTGGCTCAACGGCCGAAAGGTGCTTGAGTATCAACGTAAGACGCCTGAGTTTAGAAAACTTGTTAAGGAAAGTAAGTACAAAACATGGCCCGGCTTTGGGGAATGGGAAAAAGGGCACATCCTGCTTCAGGATCACGGAAACACGGTCTCGTTCAAGAATATCAAGATCAGAGAATATAAATCTGCTAAGTAAGACGGCAACTATTATATGATGTCTATAATCGAAAGATGGAGTCGAATATGAAAAAGGAAGTATCGTTTCTGATATGCGGAGTGCTCATAGGGGCCTTGGCTGCGACATGCGGATTTGCATTGTTCCTTCGCGGGTCAAAAGATGTTTCTACCGGTACCAACGCCAAGGTCGTACTCAAACTCGGACATGGCCTGGATGTCTCTCACCCGGTTCACAAAGCTATGGAATTTATGAACGAGCGTTTGGTAGAACTTTCCGGCGGGACCGTTGAAATAGACATCTATCCAAGCAGCGTTTTAGGCTCTGAGGTACAGTGTATCGAACAGTTGCAAAACGGCTCACTGGCGATGACAAAGACTTCGACAGCTTCGGTTGAAAACTTTTTGCCGGAAATGTCCGTTTTCGGTTTGCCATATCTTTTTCGCAGCGAAGAGCATTACTGGGCTGTCCTGACCAGCGATATTGGCAAAGAGCTGCTGGAGGCGATGCAGGTCAAAGACCTTCGTGGCCTTTGCTATTACGATTCGGGCAGCCGAAATTTCTACACCAAAGATAAGCCGATACTGACACCTGACGATCTCAAGGGTCTTAAGATCCGTGTGATGAACAGCCGTACTGCTATGGATATGGTAAAGGCTCTTGGCGCAGCGCCGACGCCGATAGCATGGGGAGAACTTTACACGGCACTTGCTCAGGGCGCAGTCGACGGTGCCGAAAACAATCCGCCCAGCTTTACCACAAATAAACATTATGAGATATGCAGGCATTTTTCATTGGACGGCCATACAATGGTTCCCGATGTGCTGATTATAGGCACCAAAACGTGGAAGGGGCTTGATCGACAGGTGCAAAAATGGGTACAGCAGGCAGCCGATGAGTCCTCTGTTTTCCAGCGAAAGCTCTGGAAGGAAAAAACGATCCAATCTCTGGAAGAAGCAAAAGCAGATGGGGTGACTATCTATGAAGTTGACAAGAGCCTCTTCGCCGAAAAGGTAAAACCGATGTACGAGGCGATCGAAAATGACAAGGTCAAGGACCTGGTAGAAAGAATGCGAAAGGTCAAACCATGATAGTCGACATGCTTAAAAAAAGTCGCATTGCACTGTGCAGACTATTGGAGGCAGCACTTATAATAGCAGTACTGGTGCTGGTTCTTGATGTGCTGTGGGGCGTGCTGACACGATGGAGCGGAAGTTTCGTGGTATGGTTGTCCGAGCGGGGCATCGAAGCATGGAGCTTCGTGCCAAGGGGACAGAATGAATTCAGCGAAGAGATCGCACGCTTTTTGTTGATTTGGATCTCGCTTTTAGGCGGGGCGGTCGCATTTGGAGAAAAGGCTCATTTGGGAGTTGATTATTTCGTCGGCAAGTTCGACGTAGCAGCCCAAAAACTCATTACTATCGTCGGCCAGATAATCGTATTGATCTTCGCCGTGTCGATCTTCATTGTTGGCGGCAGCGATATTGTCATCAATAATATGCAGCAGACAGCCCCGGCACTTGGACCGCAGATCGGTTTGCAAATGGGCCATGTCTATCTTGCTCTACCCGTAGCTGGAATCTTCATGATAATATTCACCGTCGAGCGAATATTAGAGCTTGTGCTTTTAAAAGAAGAGCCGGTGCCTTCTGAAGAAGAGCTCATGCTTGCTAAAGAAGAGGGAGGGTTGGATTAATGGGTGCGACGACTATTATATTAGTGCTTGTTTTTGTGTTGTTGCTTGTTATGAATGTTCCCATCGCTGTTTCTATCGCAATGGCAGCCTTCGTTGCAATATTCGCCGAAGGCATTGACCCGTCGGTCATGATGGCAACAAAAATGGCAAACGGCGTAAACAGTTTCGCTTTGCTTGCGATACCCTTCTTTATACTTTCCGGCCACCTGATGGGCCGTGGAGGCATGGCAAGACGCCTCATAGAGTTTGCCAGTTCGCTTGTCGGCATGTTCCCCGGCGGACTCGCGTATGTAAACACACTGACCTGTATGTTGTTCGGTTCGATTTCAGGTTCCGCAGCAGCAGCCGTTTCATCCGTAGGCGGCTTCATGATCCCCGAGATGAATCGCAAAGGATACAACCGCGAGTTCAACGTAGCTGTTACAACGACGGCAGCGACAACCGGACTGCTAATCCCTCCGAGCAATGTTATGATCGTTTACTCCGTCGCTGCAGGCAGCGTTTCAATTGCCGCGATGTTCATGGCCGGAGTACTGCCGGGCATTTTGATGGGTTTGTGTATCATGGTCGTTTGCGGATTCTTCGCTTTTCGCAATAAATACGCCTGCGAAGAGCGGGTTTCATTTTTTGTGGGACTGGTTTCATTCAAAAGAGCGATCCTGAGCCTGTTGCTGATAATCATTGTTATCGGCGGAATCTTAAAGGGCGTCTTTACACCCACCGAAGCAGCAGCCATAGCGGTACTCTATTCATTCATCCTTTCGGTGATCGTTTACCGACAGGTCACTTTAAAGCAAATGCCAGAGATACTAAGGCAGACCGGCATAACAACAGCCATAGTCATGCTGCTGATAGGTGCCAGTTCCGGCATGAGTTGGATCATGACCATGGCCAATATCCCCCAATCTGTAAGCGCCGCCTTATTGAATCTCTCGGACAATCCGATAGTGATCCTGCTGACGATTAATTTGCTGCTGCTGTTCGTCGGTACCTTTATGGATATGACCCCTGCCGTTCTGATCTTTACGCCGATCTTCCTGCCCGTTGTAACCTCACTCGGAATACACCAGGTCCACTTTGGCATCATGATGATCGCCAACCTGTGCATAGGCCTCTGTACTCCGCCGGTAGGAACATGCCTTTTCATCGGCTGTGGCGTAGGCAAAACGACAATAGCAAAAGTCACAAAGACAATGCTGCCGTTCTTCGCCGCAATGATAATAGCACTGATGGCAATAACGTATCTGCCGAGGCTCTCACTCTGGCTGCCGGTTAAAACGGGGCAGCTAAAAACCGAAGAGGTAGAACGTTCGATCGAAAAATGGCACAATAATCTTTCAGGCGATCAAGTTGGGTCAAAGTAAACAATGATAATGGGAAAGGCAGAAAAGGTGTTTGTCGTCACATAATTTGATATGCATCACATTTTCAAGAGCACATATTGGCTAAGAAACAGGACGATTCATCGTCATCGTCTTCCACTTCTTTGCTCAAGAGCGTGCCGTCAGGAGATATCTTTAATTCATACTCCTGGCCATCGATGACAACTTTAGCTTCATAAAGGAGCTCTCCATCTTCGTCTTCAAGTTCGATCTCTTTTATCTCGCCGTCTTGTGCCTGTTCCACGATCGTTGCTTTAACGGCTGCGGGCACTTGGTCAAGCGACAAATCTTCATCTTTGCCGTGTTCACCTGCGTAAGCTATAACGCAGATGATGGCTGCGACAAGAATAATCAAACTGATAACTTTAAAATGCTTTTTGTTCATTTTCTTACTCCTTAAAAAACAACATTAATCCCGTTTTTAACCACAAGAACACGGCTCGATAAAGATCGGTTCGTGCACACCGATCTTATCGACTATGAGATTACCATAGATATGATGAGAAAGCTGTGAGAAATGGGTTTTTTCTTTTATTTGTTAAAAAATCACAAAATAAATTTGACTTGTTAATTATATAGTGTATAATATAAGTGTCTCAGAAGAGGCAGCATCGACCAGCAGGTCAAGTCAGGCTAGCAAGCCAAGATCAGATCAGAAGATCAAGTCCGTAGGATGGGCAACTCGTTTGCCCATGCGGAAAACTTCGTGGCAAAAAACGCAGTAAATCGTAAGTGTTAAGGCTTAAAGCCAAAAAGGTGAATTATGCAAAACAAACCCAATTTAATAACCGCCAAAACAATTGTAAGCCAAGCAATAACAATGAATTAAGGAGATAACTAAAAAATCGCCAAAAAAAACAAACCCAATTTAAAAAACGCCCCCGATATTGGGCAAACCACGGCAGCAGCCAAGAAACCCAAGTTCACCCAGAGGTTGAAAATCCGCCTTTGGAGGGCTGAAAGACGCTGTATGCGTCACGAATCACGAATCACGAATCACGATTAGTTCCGTAGGATGGGC
>JAGLHQ010000295.1 GCA_023143375.1 Planctomycetota bacterium | reverse complement strand
AATTTGGGAACACAAAATGGGACACAAATTTATCACAGAAATGCACATAACAAGCCCTGAAGGCAGCGAAAAAACGTTTCAATAAAGTTACAACTTGGAGCCCCGAAAAATGAAACGCCCTCAGCCGAATAGCTGGCCCACAATTTTGCATTTTGATATTTGATTTTACTTAATCAAACGGACCGTTAGCGATCTTAATGTTAACGTAAGTCACTGCAATTAAAAGGATTTGTATGATAACTGTTTTTATAAAAATGTATCGGCCGCTAGGCCGTATCTTCCCCTAACGACTAAAAACTAACGACTAACGACTCTCAATCTGACCGATCGGTCAGTTTGAGTTACTTACTTGTATGCTTGTGCAGGGTCGTATGTTTTTTTTGCGTTTAGTTCGAGGTCGGTGGCGGAACTTTTTTTCAACTGTCTGTAGAAGCACGAATCGTATCCGACGTGGCATTGCCCCTGGTCGACGGTTACTTTTAGTATCAGGCAGTCCTGATCGCAGTCTACCAGTATGTCGCGAACTTTTTGTACGTGGCCCGACTGTTCGCCTTTTTTCCATAGTTTCTGGCGTGATCGGCTGAAGAATACTGCGTTTCCGGTTTCGATCGTGAGCTTTAGGGCTTCGGCGTTCATGTATGCCACCATCAGTACCTGTCCTGTCCTTGCGTCCTGCGAGATTGCGGTGATCAGGCCGTCGCTGCCAAATCTTGGAGTAAATTCCAGACCTTCTTCGATTTTTTTGTCGGCTGCCACTTTAATTATCTCCTAATCTGTGTTAGTATCATTGCCGATAAACTAACCGTTTGTGCGGATAAACACAAGTGTTTTAAGGAAAATGTGTTGTCAGAAGCGAAAAAGAGCAATTTAAAGAAGCATATTAGTGCTGCGATTCGAATATGTGTCGCTGTTGTGGCGGTCTATCTTGTTTTACGTAAGCAGGACCTTGCCGAACTAGGGCAGGATTTTCTGAATATGAATTGGTTTGTGTTTTTCGGGGCGTGTTTGCTGCACTTGTTTTGTCATTGCGTTTTCGTATTCCGTTGGCGTTTGCTGCTGAGGACTCAGGAGATCAGTATTCCCTACTTTGCGGTGCTGAAACTGCATCTTTTGGGTCTGTTTTATAATATGTTCCTTCCTGGCGCGGTCGGCGGCGATCTTTTGCGTGCGTGGTATGTTACGCATCATACGGAGAAGAAGGTAGCAGCGGCGTTGAGCGTTTTTGTGGACCGGGCGATCGGGCTTGGCTGTACTGTTTTGATGGCGGGATTTTGCTATTGGTTGATCATCAGTGGGGGTGGAGAGGGTTTTGAGGCGTTTAGTAAAGTCAGTGATAGCAATATGTTAGGTTTGGCTGTCTTGGTTTTCGGGGTCTTTTTTGCTATCGTGTTGGTTTTTGTTGTCGTGCTTTCGTTGAGCGAAAAGGGGCGAGGCGTAATGGGCAGGATATCGTCCTTTATTCGTGCAAAAGGTGCAAAATTGGCCAAAAAGTTGCTTATTTCGGGTAAACTGTATTGTAGTAAGCCATTAACGCTGTTTTTTGCGGTGATTTTGACGTTTTTCATACAGGGGCTTGCTATTATTGCTATTTGGCTTGTTTGTCGGGATCAGGGTATTGCTGTTGGTGTTAAGTATTTCCTCATGTTTTTCCCGATCTCATGGATAATCGGGTCGCTTCCTATCAGCATAGGTGGTCTTGGGGTCATGGAAGGGCCTCTTGAGATGATGTTTTCGAGGGTACCGGGTATTTTGGAAGGTCAGGCTGTCAAACCCGGTCTTATTCAGCGTGCGATCTGGTATTCGACGAGTATTCCCGGTCTTATAATCCAGCTCAAGGGTGCTCATTTACCGGCGGATAAAGACGAGTTTTTAGTTGACTCTGAGACAGAACTGGATTAGATTGTAGAAGCTTAGGAATAAAAAGATACTATCACGTAACTTACCGGCTATGTGATAATTACGATATTTGCTGCAAGGCACAAAGGACTGTGAACGCCATTATGCGGGCATTTAGAAATTTTAGAACATATTTTTTTCGTGGGATGGCGGCATTGCTGCCTACACTCCTTACTATCTGGATTTTTGTCCAGTGTTATGTTTTTGTCCAGGACAAGGTGAGTGTTTATATCAATCGCGGTATCGTTTGGTTGATATCACACATTACCGATAAGTATACGCCGGGCTTTTTGTATGAGTTCTGGGTTGAGGGTCCTGGCAAAGTTACCGGTATTTTTGTTGCGATAATCGGCGTTTGTTTTATCGGCGCGTTTCTTGCGAGTTTTGTCGGCAGGCGTCTTTGGCGTTTGATCGAAAGGATGTTCTACAAGATCCCATTGGTTAAAAAAGTTTATCCTTACATCAAACAGATCACCGATTTTATTCTTGCCAAGAAGAAGCTTTCGTTCAATAAGGTTGTCGCTCTTCAGTATCCTCGTAAGGGGGTTTGGTCGGTTGGTTTGGTTACCGGTAACGGTATCAAGAAGATACGCGATTCTTTTGAGCGTGAGTTTTTGACGGTGTTCGTTCCATCTTCTCCGACGCCGGTTACCGGTTATGTAATCATGACTCCTAAGGACGAGACCATCGAGCTTGACATGAGTATCGAAGAGGCTCTTCGGTTTACGATAAGCGGCGGAGTTATTACTCCCTCGGAAGAAGCGTTTCAGGTACGTGCGAACACGGATTTTGACGATGACGTATAGTGTGTAGTATGGAACATTTGTTAATGGGTAATTTTTTATTAAGGAGCTTTCAATGCTGTTTACGATTAGTGGGAAACACATCGAAATAACCGATGCGATCAGGGAGCATGCCCAGGATAAGACCTCGAAACTGCCGCGGTACTATAATAGTATCAATCAGATCGAGGTGATAGTGGAAGGTAACGAGGGCGGGATGCCGAGTGTTGAGGTTATCGCCCGCGCCGAACACGGCAAGATTTTTATTGCCAAGGAAACGGGTGAAGACACTTATGCGTGTATAGATGTGGCGGTTCACAAGGTCGAGCGTCAGATCCGGCGTAAGAAAGAGAAAGAACGTAATAATAAACATATCGGTTCGCCAGATGAGTATGGGATCGGCGTTGGCGAAGAAGAAGAAGAATGATATTTTAGCTCGCTTCTTATATTTTAAGAGAGTGTTTTTTAGGAGTAGATATGAAGTTGTCGGATTTTGTATGTGTTGATGCTATCGTCCCGGAACTCGCTGCGCCCGAAAGGGATAAGGCGATCAAGGAGCTTGTGGTTGCTCTTGAAAAGGCGGGTAAACTCGGAAGTACCAGTGCCGATGCGGTTGCCAGAGCAGTTATCAAGCGTGAGAACGAGGCCAGTACCGGTATCGGTAAGGGCGTTGCTGTCCCCCATGTCAAACATAAGTCGATAGGGGGTGTTGTCGCGGCGATCGGATGTTCGGCTGAGGGGATGGAATTTTCGTCTCTTGATAAGCAGCTTGTTTACTCTGTGATCCTTTTGCTGAGTCCATCCGATAATCCGGATAAGCATCTCCAGGCGATGGAAAGTATTTTTAAGAATTTGCAGAAGGACGATTTCAGGCGGTTTTTAAGACAGGCACAAAGTGTCGATCAGATCGTGGAAATTCTGCACGATGCCGAAGATGTTTGATGCAGCGAGATGTTCGTCGTTTAGCAGCGTGTCTTATTTAGCGGAGAGTATACAGATTGGTCGAACCGATTTTTGAAATAGAAATAGAGATCAAAAACGCCGATGGCCTTCATATGCGTCCTGCGATGCAGTTTGTCGATGTTGCGAGTAAGTTTGACAGTGAGATCAAAGTCAGTAATGCCGATACGGTTGTCGATGCCAAGAGCATAATGCAGATGACGATGCTTGCGGCGACTTTCGGTACGAAGCTGACGGTTCGTGCGGAGGGTGAAGATGCTGAGAAAGCGGCAGCGGCGATCCGCGAGCTTGTTGAGGTAAAGCTTTTCGACGAGCCTGCGGGGGGTTAGGTGTTAGGCAACCGTTGGCGGGATTTTTTGACAGGATAACGGGATAAAAATACAGGTAAGGACAGAAGTGAAACGAAAACTGGAAAGTAAAAGAATTATAGTCATCCAGTGATCTTGTCAAAAAGAAAAGTTTAGAACGATCAACAGGAAAAGGCGGTGAACGGTTACGTTG
Source organism: Planctomycetota bacterium (assembly GCA_023143375.1). GTDB lineage: Bacteria > Planctomycetota > Phycisphaerae > Sedimentisphaerales > Anaerohalosphaeraceae > JAFGKL01. Next base: position 7,674 of record JAGLHQ010000295.1, on the reverse strand, counting down.
CGATTGATTACTGCTTTCGCAGATAGTAAACAGCGAATGTTGTAACGTTTTTTTTCTGCCACAGAGCAAAAAGAGAAAAGAAAAGTTGAAAGGAATATTTCCATGGCAAAAGTAGCTAAGAAGATAAGTGATCGTTTTGTTAAGTCAGTTGCTAAATTTCAGAAAGTGCTGCGAATAGCAAAAGACCGTGATGTCAATGAGTCGGACACGGTTTCAATACTGATGGATGTCTTTAGTGAAGTGTTTGGGTATGACAAGTATCTGGAAATAACACGAGAATTTGCAATCAGAAACACTTATTGCGATCTGGCATTAAAGATAGATGATAAAGTTCAATATCTGATTGAAGTTAAAGCAATAGGTATCCAATTAAAAGATGCTCACATGAAACAGGCTCTAGACTATGGCGCAAACCATGGCATAGAGTGGGTCATATTGACTAATGGCATAGAATGGAAAGTCTATAAGATTAGATTTGAGAAACCTATCGACTTTGATCTGGTGTGTTCATTTGATTTTCTGGAGTTAAAGGCAAGGACCGTCAAAGATCAAGAGTTATTATTTATCGTTGCCAAAGAAGGTTTAGCGAAAAAAATTCGCAAAGAGTACCATAAAAAAACACAAACCATAAATAGATTCATTATTGGCGGATTGATTCTTAATAATGCCATTCTCAATTCGATCAGAAAAGAATTACGAAAGTTGGCAGACGGGGTCAGTATCGATATCTCGGAGATTGAGAACATTATTAGAAATGACGTTCTAAAGCGAGAAGTTGTTGAAGGGGATGATGCGAAAATAGCACAATCTCGGATTAGTCGATTCTACAAAAAAACCAACAAGAAGAAAAAGACAGAAGAAGCTAAAAAGGCAGGAACGAGCACACCTGTCAAAAAAATGGCGTGATATGAGGCGGATGCGGGCTTATATGGCATGGATAAGGGTTTAGATGGCTTAGATGAAAGCTTATATGTCGCAGATGAGAGCCGATCTGGCATAGATCAGGGGCTCCAAAGGCTACGACGCGACAGGCGAGGATAAAAATACAGGTAATAAAAAGTCATGTTATTCCAAAAGAAATAGTGAAAGAATTGTCGTCATTCTGTTATCTTGTAAAAAAGAGAGCTTAGAACGATTAACAGGAAAAGACGGTGTATGGTTACGATAATAGTTTGTGGGCATTAAATGGAAATACGAAAAGGCATAGCGGTATCACCTGGAATTGCGATAGCAAAGCCGATAGTCTTTGACTCCAAAGACTTCCGGATTCCGCGTCGTTCTATCCTTGCATCCGAGCGAATGGGTCAGGTCAAGCGTGTTCGCAATGCTTTTTCCGAAGCGATCAACGAGCTGAGCAATCTTGAAAAAGCTCAGAGCATGGACGAAGGTAAGATCAAGGATATTTTTGCGGTTCATCTTCGTTTTCTTCGCGATAAAAGTTTCCGAAAGCGTATTACAGATTTTGTTTGCGAGGAACTGACGACGGCAGAGTATGCGGTATCGACTATCCTTCGCGAAATCGCCTCTCATTTCGAGAGCATTAAAGACAGCTACATCAGCGAGCGAGCGGCTGACATCTACGATATCGAAAGCCGTCTTCTTACGACCCTTCTCGGTGAGGCAAAACAGGAAGTGGAACATCTTACCGATGAAGTTGTTGTTATAGCTCACGATCTTACTCCGACTCAGACGGCTGGTTTTAATAAAACTTTCGTAAAAGGATTCGCTACCGAGGCCGGCGGACGGACGAGCCATACGGCAATTGTCGCAAGGTCGCTCGGTATTCCTGCGGTTGTTGCACTTGAGGATGTGACGACAAATGTCACCAGCGAGAGCACAGTTATTATCGACGGTAACCGTGGCGTTGTGATCGTCGATCCTGACGAAGATACATTGGAACAGTATCGTAAGTATGCTCTTGAGTTTCTTCGCCTTGAACACGAACTAAATACCCTTCGCGATAAGCCTGCGATCACGCGTGACGGTGTTGAGATAACGCTTCTTGCAAATATAGAATTTCCCGACGAGGCTGCGATAGCCCTTGAGAAAGGTGCGATGGGTATAGGTCTTTATCGAACGGAGTTTTTGTATCTTCAGAGCGGTAACGAGCCGACTGAAGAAGATCATTACGATGCTTACGTAGAGACGATAAAAGTTTTCCAGGGTAAGCCTGTTGTTATTCGCACGATGGATCTTGGCGCCGATAAGCTTCCTCATATAAACCGGCATCACGAGGAGCCGAACCCGGTACTAGGTCTGCGTTCGATCAGGTATTGTCTGCAAAATCTGACGATGTTCAAGGCGCAGCTTAAGGCTCTGCTTCGTGCGTCGGTTCTTGGAGATGTTCGGATAATGCTTCCGCTGGTTAATAATATGCACGAGCTTCGTCAGACGAAGATGATAATCCGTGATATTATGGAGGACCTCGACGAAGATGCGATCCCTTATAACCCGATGGTTCCGATAGGTATCATGGTCGAGACGCCGAGTTCGGCTCTTATGGCTCCTTTGCTTGCGAAGGACTGCGATTTTTTCAGCATAGGGACCAACGACCTTACGCAGTATACTCTTGCGGTCGATCGTGCCAACGAGCACGTTGCGACGCTGTATTCAACGGCTGACCCGGCGGTATTGCGATTGATGCGCAGCGTTCTTCACGATGCTAACAAGGCTCGGATCGAAGTTAGTGTTTGCGGCGAGATCGCGTCGGAACCTGAGTTTATCATATTGCTTCTTGGTATGGGCGTTCGAAAGCTTTCTTTGGCGCCGCCGATGATCCCTGAGATCAAGCAGATCATCCGTTCTGTTACGATAGAGCATTGTAACCGCCTTGCCCGTAAGGTTGCGGGCATGGACTCTCAAAGGCAGATCAAGAACTATCTTCGCGATGCGGCGATGAAGATACTTCCGGAAGCTTTTTAATTCAAACTGACCTTCGGTCAGTTTGAATTAGAGATTAAAAGAAACTGCTTTTGGCAGTGACTGATTAATAGTTTATGACGCCGGGGATAACCGCATGGGCAATAAATTGCCCATCCTACGGTGAAGCAAGTTTTGATCGTGAAGAGGACACCAGGCGGTTGGTTGCTGACCTTTGGTCAGTTTAGAGTTCGAATTGTTTTAGCAATGCAGGTTGTGATTGTTGGAACACGGCCAAGCAGGGCTTGACCGTGCGATCCGGCGGACGAGGTGGTACAACTGTGATGTTTTATTTAGCCCCTTCAGGGCAAAGGTATGTGTTGTGATGTGTTCCCAGGGTTGCGTCCTTCGGACTTAGCCCTGGGCTGGTATATTTAACCCTTTCAGGGTTACGCCGATAGTGCGTCAACTTGGCTGGTTATTTGAAATTAACGGTAAGGCGATTGAGCCAAGGCCGATAGATACGAAATATATTGCAGAATAAAGACGATGCTTCAAGCGAAGGAAACCTTATTGTTGAAGTTTAAGGTCATGGGGAAGCTTAGATACCTTTCTCACAGGGAAACCATGTCCGTATTTGAGCGTGCGTTGATACGCGGGGGGCTGGATCTTTATTTTACACAGGGCTTTAATCCTCGCCCGAAAATATCCCTTCCTTTGCCTCGCAGCGTCGGTCTGGCTTGTTCCGACGATATGCTTTGTGCAGAACTTGTTGCCGGCGTCGACAGCGTAGAGAGTATAAAGCGTAAGATTCAGGAGCACCTGCCGGACGGTATTGAAATAACGAATGTCAGGCTTATGGCCGGGCGTGTTCGACCACAGGCGCTTAAGGCGGCTTACGGTTTCAGATTTGCATGTGCCGACGCGTCATTAAAGAAAAAGGTCGAAGAGGTCAAAAGCAAGATCGCTTCCGGCGAAGAGTTGCTTGTTACGCGGACTGGCGGGAAGCATAAAATGGCCAGGCAGATCGATGTTCGGCCTTATATAGATTCTGTTGATCATGACGGGCAGGAGCTTTGTGTATGGTGTAATATAACCGGCGGCGGGACGGTGCGTCTCGAAGAGCTTGTCGAGATTTTGCAAATAGATAAACCGATGCTCGCACAGCCGATAACACGAAAAGAAGTTGTCTATAGTGTATAGTAGTTAGTTCATAGATAACCGTTGACAGAAATCTTTGACAGGATAACAGGATGAAAAAACAAATAATAAAAATTCCTGTTAATCCAAAAGAAATATCGTAACTTGCGTAAAGTAATAAATGCTGCATTTTGAATTTCGTCAAAGATACGGTAGGAGTAAAACGAAAAGTGAAAGAATTATAGTGATTCTGTTATCATGTCAAAAAAGAGAGTTTAGAATGATTAACAGGAAAAAACGGTGTATAGTATTTAGTTCAAAGCAATGATGCCGGGGTTTCCGGTGACTATAAAATAAGAAAGTTGGAAAAAATGTCAAGAGAGATGTTAATCAATGTTTCACAGGGTGAGGAATGCCGGGTGGCAGTAGTCGAAGAGGGCAAGCTCGACGAGCTTTATATAGAACGTTCGAGCCTTGTCAGCCATGTCGGTAACATATACAAAGGCAAAGTTGTCAATATCGAGCCTGGTATACAGGCGGCGTTCGTCGATTTTGGTCTGGGTAAGAACGGTTTTTTGCACATAAGCGATATTCATCCGCGTTACTTTAGCGGTAGCGATACCAGCGAAAAGATCGGTAAGCGAAAATCGCTTAACCAGCGTCCGCTGATACAGAAGTGCCTTAGGAAGGGCACTGAGATCGTGGTTCAGGTGACCAAAGAAGGGATAAGCACCAAGGGCCCGACGCTGAGTACGTATCTATCGCTGCCCGGTAAGTATGTTGTTCTGATGCCGTGGATGCACAGGACGGGCGTTTCTCAAAAGATCGAAAACGATGACGAGCGTAAACGATTGCGCAAGATCATGGACGAATTTAAACTTCCCAAGGGCGCCGGCGTTATAATACGAACGGCGGCACAGGGTGCGAGCAAGCGCGAACTGCATAACGATATTTCTTATCTTGGCAGGCTTTGGAACGCGATCAGTAAAAGGATCGATGCCGAAACCTCCCCTTCTGAGATATATCAGGAATCCGATCTTGTGATACGAACGGTGCGGGATATATTCAGCCCTAAGATACGCAATATCATCTGCGACAGCGATCCGGTTTCTAAACGGATCAGAGATTTTATCGGTATCGTTCAGCCTCGTTTGAGAAAGCGTGTTTCGTACTACGATGGCAAGACGCCGCTGTTCCATAAGTACGGTATCGAAAAAGAGATCAGCGATATTCAGTCGAGCCGGGTTGAGCTTAAAAGCGGCGGGTCGCTGGTTATCGAGCAGACGGAGGCTCTTGTCTCTATCGATATTAACAGCGGTAGGTACAGAAAGCAGAATAATGCCGAGCAGACGGCGTTTAAGATCAACTCTGAGGCGGCCAAGGAGGTTGTCAGGCAGCTTAAGCTTCGGGATATGGGCGGGCTTATTGTGTGCGATTTTATCGATATGCGTGAAAACAAGAACCGCAAGGCTGTCGAGAAAGTGTTCCGTGATGAGATGAAGAAGGACAGGGCACGGTCGCGTGTGCTTCGGATGAATGCGTTCGGGCTTATAGAGCTGACCCGCCAGCGTATGCGTCCATCGCTACAGTCCAGTACGTATCTTGAGTGTTCGTATTGCGGCGGTTCGGGGGTAATTAAGAGCTATGAGTCTCAGTCGATAGAGCTTATGCGGCTTATTTTTCTTGCTGCTGCACGAAAAGATATTGAAAAGATCGAGCTTGGTGTCTCCGGCGAAGTGGCGTCGTACCTGCAAAATCAGAAACGTGAAGCGATCGCCAAGCTTGAGGGGGATTCTGATAAACAGGTTGTAATAAACGCCGATCCGAAGTGTCAGGGGCAGAGCCATAATATTGTCTGCTATAACAGCAGGGGCAGTAAGGTGAAATTCTAGGGGATAGCGGGCAGCAGATAGATTGCCTGTGGCGGTTTCAGCCTTCGGCTGGACGTGGTTGTAAAGATTAGACCGCGCATCGATGCGCAGTTTTTAACTGTAAGTGGTATAAAAGGAGTTTTAAGTGGAATTTGATTTTGATTATGCCAGGAGTGTTATCGAGACCGAGGCCGATGCGATACGTTCGCTGGTTGAAGTTGTCGATGAGTCGTTCGCCGAGGTTGTTAAGCTGATCTTTAATACGGCAGGGTCGGTTATCATAACGGGAATGGGCAAGGCCGGTATAATCGGTGAGAAGATAAGCGCTACTCTTGCATCGACGGGTACTCCGAGCCATTTTCTTCATCCGGCAGAGGCGGTTCACGGGGATCTTGGCAGGGTTCAGAGCAACGATTTGATAATTGCGTTAAGCCATAGCGGCGAAAGCGAGGAGATAATTCGTCTGATAGAACCGATCAAGCAGCGTGGCATAAAACTTATAGCTATAACGGGCAACAAAGAGTCGCGGCTCGGCAAGCATAGCGATGTTGTTCTTTGCATGGGCAAGCAGATAGAAGCGTGTCCCCTTGGTGTTGCTCCGAGCGTCTCTACTACCTGTATGCTCGCGCTTGGCGACGCGATCGCCTTTGCAGTTATGAAGGCCAGGAAGTTTGGCGTCGAGGACTATGCGCGATTTCATCCTGGCGGTGAACTTGGCAGGCAGTTGATGACTGTGGGGCAGTCGATGATGTTCAAGCATGGCGAAGAGCTTCCGCTTACAGATGCCGACGATACTGTCGGTGAGATGATCGCAAAAACCGAACACATGAAACGTCGCGGTGCTGTAATGGTCGTCGATACCAAAGGCAAGCTTTCAGGTATCATAACCGACGCCGATCTTCGCAGGGCGATCGCAAAAGACACAGCCGGATTTCTTAACCGAAAGACTGCCGAACTTATGACCGCCGATTGCAAGCGTGTTAGGGAAGATACGTTGGCAGCGGAAGCTATGGCGATCTTTCATAAGTATCGTATCGACGAACTTCCGGTGGTCGATGGAGAGGATCGGCCTGTGGGGCTTATCGATGTTCAGGATATAGTTACGATCAAGATCGTAGGATAATATCTCAAACTGACCGATTGGTCAGTTTGAGAGTCGTTAGTCGTTGGTTTTTAGTCGTTAGGGAAAGACACGGCCTGACGGCCGATACATTTTTATAAAAAAACAGATCGCGCATTGACGCTCAGTTTTGAGTTTACATGGCATGAGGTATAATAAATGACAGAGCATAAAATAGATTTATCAAAGATCAAAATGCTTATAACCGATGTTGACGGTGTTTTGACCGACGGTACGGTTATAATCAACGGCGACGGTTCGGAAGGCAAGAGCTTTAGCCTGCTTGACGGGCACGGTATCAAACTGTGGCGTAGAGTTGGATTTCCAGTCGGTTTTATAAGCGGCAGGGCGTCGAAATCTACGACGGTACGAGCCGCGCAGTTGGAAATCGACTATGTAGAGCAGGGTGCCAAACGGAAGCTTCCTGTTTTTGAGTCGATGCTGTTGTCGGCTGGTTTAGAGGCTGATGAAGTTGTTTATATCGGTGACGACCTGCTTGATCTTCCGCTGGTTAAGCGTGCTGGTTTTGGCGTTGCAGTTGCCAATGCTGTGGGAGAGCTTAAGGAATCTGCCGATTATGTGACATCTGTTGGCGGCGGCAGCGGAGCGGTGCGTGAGGTTATCGAGTATATCCTTAAAAACACCGGTAAGTGGCAGGGATTGATGGAACGATACTTAGTTTAG
>JAGLHQ010000294.1 GCA_023143375.1 Planctomycetota bacterium | reverse complement strand
ATCCTACGGACTAGCCTGCTGGCGAGACACCCTTTAGGGTGATAACCTCTCTATCCGTTTGCTTGTATTCGAACCATATTTCTGCGTTTACTAACGCTGTGACTTGTGATTGCTATCACTGTGACCTTGATCTCCTTGGCCTACTGGCCGCCCCACCTTAGGCGTAAACTGCCTGAGACACTTATATTATACACTATATACGTAACAAGTCAAATGGGTTTTGTAATTTTTTAACAAAAAATTGCAAAATTTCGGGGTCGGGAGTTCGGTGTTCGGAGTAGTGTAGCCGGCTGGTGGCCGGGGTGGATTTTAAGAAATATGCGGACATCAAATACGGGAGTATCTCTGAACCGGCTCAATAAATTGCGGGGGCACCTAAGGCACAAGTTGGGGGCACATATTTATTTTCCGTCCCGCCCCGGCTTATTCGACATTTAAGGTCGGTTTCTCTTTAAGGTTGCAAGAAAATTTTTTATTTATTGACAGGACAAGAGTTTAGGTTATACTCTGCGGTTTATGGATTCTTAGGAAGCATTTTGAGGAAGGTACAGATGGACCATAAAGGAATGAGAAGTCGTGTTAGAGCGTAGTTGCAACAAGTGCTATGCGGGTGCGGAGTTTGCGCGAAATGCGTCTTTTAAGCGTGAGAGTCTACTTCGGGTGTGTTGCTGTCGAGCGATCTATCATGAAGGGATGCCTATGAGCTGACCGAAAGACAGATCTTTACGGTGTGGGCGGGTTTACAGAAACGCCCGCCGGGGCTTAGGGCAGTATTGCAAAGTGGTAACCTGAAGGTTTCCGCTTTTTTTATTATACTGCCTTAAGGCAGAGAAGATCGTTCTTACCAGGCGGCTTATTGTGACATATACTTGCGAATGGATGTGAGCTTTCAATTGGTAGCAATTGTAGATAAACAGGAAAATTAAATATGAATCAGGAATTAATAAGAATTGTAGAAAATATCTCCCGGGATAAGAAGATTGATAAAGAATCGATTTACCAGGATCTGGAATCTGCGATGATCTCGGCGGCCCGTAAGCATTTCGGTATCAAAGAGGACGAATCCGAGATCGAGGTGCATATAGATCGGACTACCGGGGCTATCACTGCATATAAGGATGACGAAGAGATCGACATCAAAAAGCTCGGACGTATCCCTGCCCAAACGGCTAAACAGGTAATGATCCAAAAGATCAAAGCCGACGAGCGTGACAGCATATTCTCAGAGTTTAGCCAGCGAAAAGGCGAGATCGTCAACGGTGTTGCCGGTAGGTTCGAAGGCGGCGCCCTTGTAGTTAACCTTAGCAACCGTGTCGAGGGTGTTCTTCCAAAATCGGAACAGATCTCGGGCGAGAGCAGCCATCCTGGCGAGCGCATACGCGCGATGATCCTTGATGTTCGCGAGGTTAACAACCAGATTAAGATCATCCTGTCACGAACTCATCCTGATTTTATCCGGCGTCTGTTCGAGCAGGAGGTTCCTGAGGTTACGGAAAATATTATCGAGATCAAGGCTCTTGCCCGAGAGGCAGGCTACCGTACCAAGGTCGCTGTGATGAGTAACGATGATAAGGTTGACGCAGTTGGTGCTTGCGTTGGAGTTCGCGGCAGCCGAATTCGCAGTATCGTCGATGAGCTTGGGGGTGAAAAGATCGACATCGTAAGATGGAGCGATTCGTCGCAGGTTCTCATCTCAAACGGTTTGAAACCGGCAGAGGTCAGCGAGATCGCAATCTGTTTCGAACTTGGACGAGCGACGGTGGTAGTAAGCGAGGATCAGCTTAGCCTTGCTATCGGAAAACACGGACAAAACGTAAGGCTTGCGGCACGGCTTACGGGATGGGACATCGATATATTGACGCCTACGGAGTATAACAAGAGCGTTGACCGGCTGGCCGAGTGCATTAAGGGCATAGCAAGTGTTGAGGATTCGCTGGTCGATAATCTATTGGCACTTGGCATCATATCCGTGCTTGATCTGGAAGAAGTGGGCAAAGATCCGCTTGTCGAAGAACTTGGGCTTGAAAAAGAGGTCGCCGCTGAAATTATCTCGGCTGCTATCGAAGAAGCAAGACTGATAGCTAACGAAAAAGATAAAAATAAGGCAGAGAACCTGCTGGAAAAAGAAGCGAAACTTTTGGAAGATAAACCGTCCGACGAGACTGCTTTATAATAATAGCTTACAGGCTTTTTTGGAGAAACAGTATTGGCTAAGGCAACAACAAGAGTTCATTTACTTGCCAAGGAACTCGGTGTAAAAAGCACTGCGATCGTTGAGAAGTGTCAGGCTGAAGGTCTTGACATCAAGAACCACATGTCTACTATTTCTGCGGGTCTTGCAGCGACGATCAAGGAATGGTTCAGCGAAGGGGATCACCTTACAACGATCGAAACCTCTAAGCGCGTTGACCTTGCGAAAGTTAGAGTACCAAAGAAGAAGAAAAAAGTAGCGAAGAAGGAAGAGGTCGTCGAGCCGGAAGCAGCGGTCGAGGAGCCTGTTATAGAAGAAGCTGTCGAACCTTTAGAAGAATCTCAGCAGGAAATCGAAGCCGAAAAGCCCAAAGTTAAGCCCAAAACTAAAGCTGAACCCAAAGCTAAAGCTGAACCCAAAGTTAAAGCCCGACCAAGAGTACGGCCCGCTCCCAAACCCAAACCTGTTGTCCCTGCCGGTCCGATGCTTGAAACACCAAAGCCTGCGGTATTGTCCGGGCCGACAGTTATACGTGTTGAAAAAATCGAACCTGAACCTCCTCGCGGCAGACGGCCTCGTCCTGCGGGCGGACCAAGGGACAGATCTCGTTTTGATACGCCGATTTCAGAGCCGCTTATGCCGCAGCCTGAATCAACCGGTAAAGGCGGTCGTAAGACCAAGGGGAAAAAACATAAAGACGGCGGCCCCTCAGACGAAGCAAAGCAGCCTAAAAGCACCCGAAGGATGCGTTCTCGGGATATGGAAGAGCGTCAGGCGCGTCTTGCGGCGGCGCGGGGCGAAAGCTTACGATCACGGCCTTCGCGAAGGATCGAAACTAAAAAACTCGCAAGCGCTATACCTATAGAACGGCCTGAGAAAGCAACTGTAAGCGAACCGATTACAGTGAAGGATCTGTCAGCGGCACTTGCGGCCAAGAGCGGGGAAATAATCCGCAAACTAATGTCACAGGGAATAATGGCGACAGCGAATCAGACTATCGCAAACGATGTCGCAGAACTTATCGCCCTTGACCTCGGCACCGAGCTTACGATAGAATTAAAAGAAACACAGCTCCAGTTGATCGAAAAAGAATTCGAGACGATGGAGCGAAACAACATGGAGCGTCGCCCTCCTATCGTTGCCATGCTTGGTCACGTTGACCACGGTAAGACAAGTCTTCTTGATAGAATACGCCAGACAAGCGTTGCCGACGGAGAAGCGGGCGGTATAACTCAGCACATCGGAGCTTATCAGGTTAAGTGGAAAGAACGAACGGTAACGTTCCTTGATACGCCGGGTCATGAAGCGTTTACTGCGATGCGTGCGCGTGGTGCCAATGTAACGGATATTGTCGTTCTTGTCATCGCCGCTGACGATGGGGTTATGCCTCAGACGGTCGAAGCGATACACCATGCAAAAGCGGCGGACGTTGAAATAATAATCGCTCTTAACAAGATCGATCTTCCTGGTGTTGACCTCAACCGTATCTACGGTCAACTTGCAGAACACGAGCTTACCCCGTCCGAATGGGGGGGCGATACCGAGATAGTAAAAACCAGCGCGACAACCGGTCAGGGTGTCGAGGATCTTATCGAGCATCTGGATTATATCGCCGAGCTTAAAGAATACAAGGCCGATATGAAGGTTCCTGCATCGGGTTTTGTAGTCGAGGCTAAGATGACTACCACGCAGGGTGTGGTTGCCACGATACTCGTTAAAGAAGGCGAGCTTAACAAAGGTGACGTAATCCTTGCAAGCAGCGGCTACGGCAGAATAAAAACATTTAAAAACAGCGACGGCAAGAACGTTAAAAAAGCAGTAAGCTCTATGCCGGTCGAGGTAACCGGTCTTAGCGATGTTCCCGAAGCGGGTGAGAAATTCTTTAAACTTAAAGACATCAACCGGGCAAAAGTCGCCGCAGAAGAAAACAAAAGACTCTCCCGCGAAAAATCGCTTTCGAAGCGTTCTGCGGTTACGCTCGACAACCTGTTCAGCCAGATCGAGGCCGGTAAGCTCAAGGAACTTAACCTGATTATCAAGGCCGACGTTCAGGGCTCTATCGATGTACTGATCAACTATCTTACCGATCTTAGCACCGACGAGATCAAGGTTAAGGTTCTTCACGCAGCCGTTGGCGGAGTGACAGAAGGTGACGTAGTACTTGCAGAGGCCTCTGGTGCGATCATAATCGGCTTTAACGTTATCGCCGACGAGCGCATCCGCGAACTGGCAGAGTCCAGCGGCGTTGACATACGCCTTTACAGCATTATCTATCGAATTACCGAGGACCTGAAAGATGCTATGATCGGTATGCTGGAACCGGAAGAGCAGGAAAAACAGCTTGGCACGATAACCGTCCGACAAACGTTTAAGGTTTCGGGTATCGGAACCATCGCCGGGTGTTATGTCAACAACGGTATTATAAGCCGTAATGCAAAGCTGCGAATGATCCGCGGCGGTATTGTTGTAAAAGACAACTGCGTTCTGGATTCTTTGAAGCACTTCAAGGACGACGTAAAGGAAGTCAAGGCCGGACTTGAATGCGGAATTAAGGTAGCCGGATTTGACGATATAAAGGTCGACGATTCATTCGAGGCCTACGAAATAGTGAAGATAGCAAGGACGCTTTTATAACCTTTGGTTTTAGAAATATTTTTAAGCAGGATATAGAAGATTCATGCCATCACGAAGACAAGAAAGAGTAGCTCGTGTTATTAGGGAATCGGTTAGCGATTCGATACGCAATCACATTAGCGATCCGCGTATGAACGGGCTGGTAAGCGTAACCGAAGTGGATATTTCGCCGAACCTGCGGAAGGCGGATGTTTTTCTGACTATCCTGTCTCCGGATGACAAGGCCCGCCGCAGGACGTTTGCAGCGATCGAACATGCAACACGGCATATTCAGACTCGGCTTGGAAAAAAGATGACGTCGAAGTATTGCCCTCGTCTGGAATTCCATGAGGATGAAAAGTTTAAGAAAACGCTCGATGTTCTCAACCTTATCGACGAGACTGCAAAAGAGTATCGAGAGAAGGATGAGGAAGAAACAGAAGAAGAATAAATTTAAACGGCGAGAAAAATGAAAGACAGTAAAAAATACGCACAGAAGATATCGAAGCTGTATAAGTCGCT
>JAGLHQ010000293.1 GCA_023143375.1 Planctomycetota bacterium | reverse complement strand
GTAAACAATATAGTGAACTATATGCATCAAAGTAATATTAAAGTTGCCAGTCACAATGTAGGTTGGAAATGTAATGTGTCTCAAAACTGGTGGGTCGTGTGTCTATGAAGGGAAATGTGTGTAGTCCAGAATGTTTTGACTTTATATGCCCAATCATTCATGCATGGGGTAACACAATAAAATCATAAAGTTAACTGAAAGAATGATATAAGAATATTGAATGCGTAGCCGTCCTACACATATAGATATAGATTATACATAGGATACTCAGGACGAATGTGCGCAATAACCGGATTTTTTAACACAACAGATGCAGCCAAACACACCCGAAGAGCACTCTCCATTCTCAAAAACAGGGGGAAAGATGCAGCAGGAGCCTGCGGTGCGGGTTGGGTGCACCATGCAGATGATGTGAGTTCACTCAATATTCCCATTTCTGATTCAAACCGCACCGCAATTCTTGGTCACACCCTGCACTCCATGGTCAATTTCGTGCCACAGCCTATTGCATATGATGGGCGACTGGTGGCGAATTGTGAGATATATAACTGGAAAGAGCTGAATGAGAAATATGACCTTGATGCAAAAAATGATTCCGACCTTTTGATAAGGATAATCGAGCGTAGCATTGAAAAGCGCATTCATGATGACACTTCTGCCACAGACTCCATGGAAAACATTGACCTGATCCTGCGCGAATTCATTGGAGTCTACGCTTTTGCTTACTGGATTGAGGATAAGGTGTACATAGCCCGCGACATCCTTGGCATCAAACCTTTGTGGTATTCCACCCAGACAGGATTTGCGTTCGCATCAGAAAAAAAGGCGCTTGATGCGGCAGGATACCTTGATGCCAGAGAACTGAACCCGCGTGAGATCCTGTGCTACGACATAAAAGAGGACACGCTAATCCGATATAACCGTGAGTTTTTTTCCATCACACCAGAACACAGGATGCCGATTGAAACTATCCGCGCAGATGTAAGAGCACATCTTGAAGATGCTGTGTCCATCCGCATGCCAGATGAACCGTTCGGCATCTTGTTTTCAGGTGGTGTCGATTCTACCATCATAGCGTATCTGTGCAAACAGCTTGGGAAACGCCCGGGCGTGGATTTTACATGTTATGTTGCAGGGCTTAAAGGCGAAACTCCGGTGCCGGATGTTCAGTATGCAAAAAATGTCGCCGAAACACTTGGGCTTGTGTTGAAGGTAAAGGAAATCGACCTTGGGATGGTTGAAGAATATCTTAAAACCGTTGTCCCACTTATCGAGGATACGAACGTGCCCAAGGTCGGTGTGGGACTGACTATGTATGCAGCGTGTGCTGCGGCAAGAGAAGATGGGATAAGAGTGATGTTCTCAGGCTCCGGTGCCGATGAATTGTTTGCAGGATACGACAGGCACCGCCGTTCGAATGATATCAGTCGGGATTGTTATGCTGATAT
>JAGLHQ010000292.1 GCA_023143375.1 Planctomycetota bacterium | reverse complement strand
CCTGTTTCTATCAGTGTCTTTTTCCCCTGTTACAACGAGCAGGACAACATCGAACGCACCGCCCACCAGGCAATTGACGTTCTGCAAAAGCTCGATGCCGACTTCGAAGTCATTATCGTCGATGACGGCAGCTCGGACGCCACAGCTAAAATCGCCGACGAAATCACCGGCCAAAACAGCAGAGTAAAGGTGGTGCATCATCCGACCAACCTCGGCTATGGCGCCGCCCTGCAGTCGGGCTTTAAGGCAGCCGTCAAAGAGCTTGTGTTTTACACCGATGGTGACGGCCAGTTCGATATCAACGAACTGCCCCCACTGCTGCCTCTGATAAAACAATACGATATCGTAAGCTGTTACCGACTCAACCGCCAGGACAACCTCATACGCAGGCTCAACGGCTGGGCCTGGACGAAACTCGTCTGCTTCTTATTCAATATGAAAGTCCGTGACATCGACTGCGCTTTCAAACTGTATAAAAGAGAAATCTTCGACAATATTCAAATGTCAAGTTCCGGTGCCCTGATAGATACTGAAATTCTCGCACGCGCGGTCCGCAAAGGCTATATCATCACCCAGAGACCTGTCCATCATTATCCCAGAACAGCCGGTGTACAAACCGGCGCCAAATTACGCGTAATCTTCCGTGCATTCAGGGAGCTGTTCAGACTGGCCGGCGAAATACGAAAACAAAGCGACAAAACGAACAGTTAATCCTAACACACAAAAACTCCAGCCCTAAGCGTAACGTCGGGCATTTTTTAATACAGCCGAGGCTATTGCCTAACCCCGCCTGGATTGGTATCATCACAATATGAGCGATGCCAAGGTCAATCTGTTCGTCTACGGCTCACTGCGGGAACCCGGAATATTCAAGTCGGTCAGCGGCCTGGGCTTTACTATCGACAGGTCACGAACCGACGAAGAAACCCTCTTGGCCGAGCCCGCCCTGCTGCCGCGCCATCGAAGAGTCACGCCAGACAACGTCTACTTCTACGCTGTGCCAAGCTCATCTTCAAAAACTGAAGGTTTTGTTATTTACGACGTTCCTGCCTGGGCAATGGCCGAAATCGACAGATATGAAGGCAGACGCTACGACAGAGAAACCGTTCGTGTCAACACCGCAAACGGACTCATCGAAGCCCAGGCATACCTGGCCACACGTGAGTCAATGAAAGAACGCTTCGGCGACAGATT
>JAGLHQ010000291.1 GCA_023143375.1 Planctomycetota bacterium | reverse complement strand
ATAAGATATTTACAGTTAGCCTGATCTTGATGGCATTTGGACTTCCGGTATCCGTTCTGGGTGCAGAGGATAACGCTAACTCGGGATTTGAATCAACGATGCCTTCGATACCCGATCTGTTAAATGTTATTGACAAAGCGACGACCGATCCCGATCAGGAAAAAACTACCGAATGGGCCGGTCCTGTTAAGCTGGTTGTGATCTTTACGCTGCTTGCTGTCGTGCCGAGTTTGCTGGCGATGACGACGTCGTTTACTCGTATCGTAATCGTTTTGAGCTTTACGCGAAAGGCACTGGCGACGCAAACCATACCGCCGAACACAACGATCATGGGTCTTGCGATATTTCTTACGATGTATTCGATGGCGCCGACTTTTTATAAGATCAACGAGCAAAGCATCCAGCCTTATCTTTCCGAGGAAATGGGATTTGAAATGGCTACGGAAACTGCCTCTGTTATCATGAAAGACTTTATGATACGTCAAACACACAAAGAAGATCTTTCGCTTTTTGTCAAGATGTCAAAGATGCAGGTTCCAAAAACACCAACCGAGCTCCCTTTTCATGTTGTGGTTCCATCTTTTATCATCAGTGAGTTTCGTACCGCTTTTGAAATGGGTTGCTTGATATTTATCCCGTTTTTGCTTCTTGACCTTGTTATCGCCAGCATTCTGCTTAGTGCGGGTATGATGATGCTTCCTCCTGTAATGATATCGATGCCATTAAAACTCATTTTGTTTATTCTTATCGACGGATGGGGCGTTATGGCTCATAGCCTTAGCTTGAGTTTCAGGTAAATTAATACCTATGGCATTAATTTAGTTCGTCGTTTTTTGACCAGCCTTACGGTTGGGCCGGTTTATTTATAAGGAACATAAAGATGGATGGTAATTATATATTGTATTTGGGACGGCATACTCTTGAGACGGCATTGTTGATCTCAGCACCGATCCTGCTGGCTTGTATGTTTACTGGTATTGCAGTTTCAATGATCCAAACGATCACTTCACTAAAAGATATGACGATGACGATAGTTCCGAAACTTCTGGCAGTTGGTGCGATGACGCTTTTGTTCGGTAACTGGATGCTTCAGATACTTATGAAGTTTACTCTTGAAATTTTCACACAGATTCAGTCTTACGGTCAGTAAATGGATATTTTCGCAGGCAAAATTTTTGGGTTCATTATGATAATGACTCGTGTCGGGGCGTTTTTTGCGGCGTCACCGATCTTTAGCTGGGAATCTATCCCTAACAGGACCAAGGTTACGGTTGCGATCTTTATGTCGCTGTTTATCTCCAGTACGGTCATCTGTCCGATCGACGGTGCGAACCTTTCTTTGATCGAAGCTATTATCATTATGAGTATGGAAATTCTTTATGGTCTTGCGATGGGTTTTATCGCAGAGTTTCTTTTTGCTTCTGTGAAACTTGGTGCGCGTTTTATCGAAAGGCAAATGGGTCTTAGCATGGCAAATGTTTTGAATCCTCTTAGCGGCGAGCAGGGTCAGCCTGTAGGTATGATCATGGAAATGGTTTTTATACTTTATTTTCTTAGTATCAACGGTCACCATATGTTTTTAATGATCATCTCCAAGAGCTACTCTTCATTTCCAATTGGAAGCATCCCCAGCATCGGCACATTAACCGAAGGTGTTACGGTAGCAGGATCGACGATGCTTCTTCTTGGTTTGAAAATGTCAACTCCTATTATTGCAGTCTTCCTTCTGATACTGGTTTCTTTGGCGGTGATGGCTCGTATAGCTCCGGAGACTAACATCCTGTTCCTCAGCATGCCGATCCGTATCGGTGCCGGTCTGCTGATGGCAGGTATCTATCTTCCGTTTATAAGCAATTTTGCAAAAGAATACGCGAAATGGGTCGATAAGCTTTTACCCATATAGGATAAACCAATGGCCGAAGGGGCACCAAAAGAAGAACGGACAGAACAGCCAACCGGTAAGCGGTTGAGTGACGCTCGTAAGAAAGGTTCGGTTCCTTTCAGTCAGGAACTTGCGTCTGCAATTACCATCATCGTACTTACTGCCACGACAGTAATGGCGGGGCCTCGTTTTGTCTACTGGTCCTTCACTGAGATCAAAGAAGCGTTTATGCTGAACTATCATGACATGCATACGCCTGAGTCTTTCATTCTTTTTGTAAATAACAAGTTGATAAGCTCACTTTGGATCATGGCTCCGTTCATGGCAGTTCTTATGGTCTCAGGTTATTTAACAACCGTAATGGTAAGCGGTAGAACTTATTCCCCGGAAGCTTTAAAGTTAAAATTCAATATGCTAAATCCTGCTTCCGGTTTAAAATCGCTGTTTTCTCCTCAATCCGCAGTGAAGTTTCTTTTCTCACTTGTCAAAGTGATTTTCATGGGAAGTATCGTTTACTATTACATCAAGGATAGAACCGTAGAGATAGCCGTTTTCCAATGGGCCGACCAGTCACAAATGCTGTCTGTGATAGGCGGATTCATACTTGGGATGCTGAAAAGGGTCTGTTTGGGGCTTTTGATAATCGGCCTGATCGATCTGGCATATCAAAAGTGGAAATTTATGTCCGAGATGAAAATGACCAAAAAAGAAGTCAAGGACGAAAGGCGAAACCAGGACTCTCCCCCTGAAGTAAGACAAAAGATCCGTCAAAAGCAATTCGAGGCTTATATGCAGCGTATGCTTCAGGATGTTCCGAAAGCCAATGTTGTTCTGGTTAACCCGACTCATGTTGCGGTGGCGCTTAGATACGATCCTGCGACGATGGTATCACCTATTGTTGTTGCTAAGGGCGGCGATCATTTATGCGAGAAGATAAAAGACATCGCTCGTGCATACGGTGTTCCCATCATCCGTAGGCCGGCTCTTGCAAGAAACCTCTTTTCCACAGTCGAACTAAATGAGCCGATCCCAGACGATCTCTATATCGCAGTGGCAGAGGTACTTGCATTGGTATACAGACTTAAACATTCTATGGTTTAGTAAAATAAGAACGTTAAAATGGACTATACAATTAATAATGCTGATATAAATACCATGTTCGATGAGCATGAAAATTCTGACGCAGACTCATCAAAGGCTGTTGTTGCGCGTAACGATCTTGTCTTTACGGCGGCGGTTCTTCCGCTGTTGGCGGGTCTTTTGCTCCCGCTATCACCTCAAGTGCTTGACATGTTCTGGGGGCTTAGCCTTTGCTTTACGACGGTGCTTATTATTATTGCGTTTTCAGCGAAGAATTCTCATGAGCTAAGCAGCTATCCATCTCTTATGTTCATAGCAGCGATCATGCGTATCGTTCTTGCGGCAGCTACCGGGCGCATGATCCTTCTAAACGATGTCGGTTGTATCATCGTTGAGAGTACCGGCAAACTAATTTCAGCAGTTTCTCCCGCCTGGGTGTTGATAATAATCCCTATCACCGCAATCGTCTTTGTCACTATCATTTGCAGGTCTTCCAAAAAGATCTCAGAGACATCCCTCAGCTTTACCCTCGAGACGACTCCCATCAAAAAGATCGGGGTAAAAAACGATATAAACATGGGACTTATCAACACCGGGCAGGCGGAAGAGCTTAGCAAACGCATAGCTGACGAGGAACGATTTTACGTTAACATGATCGGTATCTCCAAGATGCTTTGGTGCGATGCTGCGATCGCGGGTCTTATCGTTATCGTGACCATCCTTGGTCAGGCTTTTATGATCTCTCTTAATAAGACGGGTGCAGACTCACAAACTGCCCTTTCTCATTCTGTTGGCCTGGCTGCGGGCGGGGCGATCCTTTCGCTTGTTCCTTGTTTGTTTGTGAGCATGACTTCTGGATTTCTTCTGACAAAGAGCTCTATGAGCCTTAGCAAACAGCCCGAGAAAGAGCAAAGAAACGCCGAGAAGATCGAGATCGTATCCGATGAGACCGGCGAGAGAGAAACTGTCGAACTTCTGAACCCTGAGTTTGCAAGCGTTATGGAAAAAAGCGAAACGAAACCGATCGTTACAGAGGCAGAGGTTAAGGTTGTCGACTTCGAACCGGTTGGAACAAAACAAGAGGGCTCGGTTATAACTGCTCTTAAGCTGCTCGAAGAGCCTAAACAGTTTTGTGAGACCGGTGATTATTACAGCAATATCGCTTCTAAGGTTGAGCTGCTCGAAAACAATTCTCTGCCAACGATCTTCGCAGCGCGGAAGCTGGAACATCTGCCGGTAACAGCGGCGATCAACACAGCCATAAAGCTGGCGAAAAAAGGATTGAGCTGCCTGATAATCGATACCGATGCCAAGCGTAACGCTGTTGCGAAAGTATTCGATATTAAGTCCGATACGATAAGCGCTGCTCCGGTTGCTACGTGCATCGAGAAGGTGTCTATCGCAACGGGGCGATCGCTTAAGGCGAAAAACCTGGTGCAACTGAAAGAGAATGTCAAAGAGATATGCAGCGGATTTGACAGGGTTGTTATTTATGCTCCGCGTATAGGCTCGACGTCTACGTTTAAGACATTAAGTGCGATAAGCTCCAACGCGATAGTCTTTACGCGATCCGGCAAAAACGATAAGCTGGCGAGATTGTTCGATCGTTCGGACTGCAATTTGGCCGGGGTTATCGAACCACACGAGAAAAAGGCTTAATCCTCTTAGCTATGCATTTAGAACAGCCATCTGCTGGTTTATCATTGAGAGAGTACTTTCGAGGCGAGCAAACTTTTGTATGAGATATTTTTCCTGTCTTTCCAGCCGTGCCTGCTCGCTAACGAT
>JAGLHQ010000290.1 GCA_023143375.1 Planctomycetota bacterium | reverse complement strand
CTGAACTATCAATGTAAGATTATTTTCGGGATTTTCATAAAATCCTGCATATTCACCGGCGATATATGTGCTTTCGCCTACAATAGTATAAGTTGTTCCATCGTAATTGATGGTTGCTTCTCTTGCTTCTGACCAGGTCTCGTCTATTTTTTTCATCCACGCAGATGTGATGTTACCTGCATCATCTCCGAAGACTCTTACACTGTAAGCACCAGGCACTGTCGAAGAGCCTACTTCGTAAAAACCTATCTTGGTTGAACCGGGACCTGAGGTGCTTCCAGTGTTGAAGGCGCCCATAAGATCGAGGACAGCGTTGTAGTCTTCGGCGATCGCTTCGCTAAACTCGGCTTTGTCGAATTCCATTTTTCCTTCGCCATCTATGGTTATACCAATGTCGCTTGGCTGGTAGAATTCGTCATTGTTGGTAAAACCTTCTGCGACCGTGGTAAACGGGCTTTTGAGCTGGCTGAAAATGGCTGCGATGGAATAATCGCCGTATAGAACGCCCTTTTCCTTTGTCTCGGGATCGTAGCTTGCCTTTGCTATTTTAAAATCAATGATCGCATTGTATTTTTCCTGTAGAGTCTCTATTTTTTTCTCAAGCGCTTCGGTATCACGTGATATTGATACCTGAATCTCGTTGTAGCTGCTGGCCAAAGCCGCATCACCAACGCCGTCATAGGTGTCGTCATGCAGATTGACGGAAATACCATCGATACCGGTAAAAACATTACCGCTTGTTGGCAGCCAACCGTCAGCGCCCTGGACTGTTTGAGTGATCGCATGCGTAGCCGTTGTCGTAAGCGGATCAACAGGTGAAGACTCAAAAGCTATCAAGTCGACGTTTCCTGCGCTGGGCAAAAACGTGAAAGTAATATCTGAGCCATCATCCAAAGACCCTGTCGATACGACAGTGATGTCACCTACCGCGACATTGTCCAACGCTTCAAGTGCAAGTTCAATTGCAGCCGCGTCAGCATTATAAGCTATATCTGCTGTGGTATGACCCTGATAAGTCAATCTATAAGAGCCCCCACTGGCATCTCCGCCTGTTGTCGCTAAAGTCTGCTCTTCTGCAATCGCGGTATCGAGTGGGTAACCATCCATCTTGACCTTTGAGTCCTGTGCAGACTGCATTTCTATGAAGGTACTGGCCAGAAAATCAGTAATAAGTGAAGGCGACGTGCCTCCCCAGGTTCCGGTAGTTTCTATATCGAAGTCCGGCAGGTCCATTGACGCACCACTGCCGAGGGTACCATCAAAAGTCAGACTTGTAATCTCCAAGCTGCTTTTGCCATCATTGTGAGCGGTCAGTTTGATCTGACCATTTTCATAGCTTGCCTTTGCGCTACCATTATAGGCGTCTTCTATCTCTTTAAGAAGATCCTCTATGGTTGTGTATTGGTCGACATTTATGTCGACATCGACAGAAACATCATAGTGATCGGTGCCCTGAACCGTTATTATATCACCAACTGCAAGTGGACCGTCGGTGACATTGTCGAGGAGAGTTAGTTTTGTGGTTATAGCGGCGTTCTCTCCATTAAACAAAAGCGGGTAGCCAGTACCGGCATCGACATCAGATGCGATTACCTGAGTGTACTGGTCATTAATATTTATCTGGAAGTCTGATCCGCTGTCTTGTCCTGCCAGGACGAGGTGATACTCCTTACCATCGCCGGCGTCGTATTGCAATATGCTTGCTTTTATTCCTTCGTTGGCGGGGTTGTTATTTATAAGACCCATCAAGCCTTCTAAAGTTGTATTTGAGTCAGTGGTGATAACCATCTCCGCATCGCCATAGGAAAGAATGAGGTCTCCTGAACCTACAAGAGACGATCTGTATTCGACGCCATCGTGTATCCACCTGTCAGAGGTTGCAAGCTGTTTGACCTGCATCGAATATGTTCCTTCAGAGGCGTTTGATGATGCGCTTGCGGTTATGTAATCTTCGTCGGCGCTTTTTGCCTCGAATGATTTTAGCTGGCTGCTGGTGTAAATATCGCTGAGCGCGGATTCATACTCCGTAAGGCCGGTCTTAAACTCAGCCATAGCTTCGTCTTTATCGTTAACATCGGCGAGGTCGAGCTTGTAGTTCTGCAAGCGGCGTTCCTCGACCGCCATAAGCTGATCGACGATAGCCTTTGTATCAATGCCTGTGGCGAGACCTGATAATTGTATTTCTGCCATTTCTGCTACTCCTGTTTCCGGGTTCAATCATTACGATCCATACATTGGACCCAATATTCCCTATGATATATCGACTAAAAAAATGCCGAACATAACAATTTTTACGATTATAACGATTAATTAAGCACTAATGCAGACATCGAGCTTATTTAAAAGCTCTGCTGCACCTTTGTGCGTACTGTTCAAGCTAAGTTCCGCTTTGCAGGCGTCGCGAGCCTGCTGTATTTTCCCTGACATTGCCAGAGCCGTCGCCTTTACGAAGTTTATATTTACTAAAGTTATGCCTGTTTGCTCTGCTTTTTTGAAACACTCGGTCGCCCTTTCCGGCTGGGCGGCTTTAATATATTTCACACCCTGGTCAAAAAGATTTAGTGCGATGTCAGTACCCGAGGCAATACTTGCAGCACGATTGGAGCCCACGCATGCGTCGATCATTTTTGACCTGTAAATATCCGCGAAGTGCTTAAAGTATTGTCCGAACTGAACCATGTGTCCGTTTACGTGCCTTTCAAATATCTCTGCGAGGTATTTGTAATACTGCCTCTGTTTCTGTGCGGGATCGGCGATGTTGGCGATCTGGGGACAGAGAACCTCTGCCGAGTATATTGAAACCATTTCGTTTAGAGTCTTTGCCATGTTCTTGTTGCGTATCTCTATTCTGTGTGAAAGGCTTTGGCCGTAGCTTCGGTAGAAGTAGGCGGCTTTATTCGTCACCGGTGCGAATTTTACCTTCAAAGCGTTTTTGCAAAGGAAGACGAAATCGGCAACGTTTTCCAGCTCTTCGTAGCCGCCGGTGCGATCGAACATTGACATCCTTCTTAGGCTGCCAGGATAAGGTATCGGCGAATGAAGGCCCTCGAAAAGAAAATTGGGCAAAATAGTATTGTCGGAGAAATCGAGGTAGGTCCACTTGTCGCCGGTTATGTTTCCGGACTGATCTACCAACTCGAAAACCTGCGGATAATAATAATCCGACTGTGGGTTTTTCATGGCAAAGGCAACCATCGTTTCGACGTAATCCGGTGCGATGAAGTCATCGGAATCAACAGCTAGTAAGAATTCGCCTCGGGCATTGTTTATTGCAAAGTTGGTTCCTGCCCAACGACCCTTATGGTCCTTAAGCAGATAACGCACCCTGCTGTCGGAATAGGACCTTACAATATCGGCTGTCGAATCTGTGCTGCCGTCATCGACGACAAGCAGCTCGAAATTATTATATGTCTGAGCGAGGACCGATTCGATGGCGAGAGCAATAAAACGCTCTGCGTCGTAGGTTATCATCTCGATAGTGACCAACGGCTGATCGGTAGAAGGGGAATCTGTATATGTTTTTATAGCATTACTGGAATTAATATCCCCTGTCATTGCGATCTCTGACAACTGCTTTTGTACCTGAGCGTTATTTGGATCGTTCTTAAGATAGTTTTCAAGTAATGCTCTGGCCCTGGGCAATTCACCGGTTGCGCCAAGAATTTTTGCAGTGTAGATAACTGTTTCAGCGTTTAGCGGATCAATGTTAAGGGCTGTAATAAAGGCCCTGAGAGCATTTTGCAAGGCCCCGGTGTGGCAGTAGAGAATACCCATATTGTTATAACCTGCAACAAACAACGGCTCTTCCTCAACGGCCTCTTTCAATACGTCTATTGCAGCAGCAATATTCCCCTGCCCTGCCAGCGCCTTGGCCTGCTCATTAAATTCCAATGCCTTGTCTGAATATTCACTGATGCAATGTTTCTTTAACTCTGCTTTGGCCTTTTCTGTACTATAAAAGTGTTCGGCTGGGCTCTGGGGTGCAGCGGTACTAACATTTTTATTTATCAGCAGATCGGACCGCTGAAAATATCGCAGCCTGTAATACTTCAGGAATATGTTATAGTCAGGAAACATTTTGCTAATAGCCAGCCTGGCCTCTGACTGTTTACTCTTTTTAATCTCAACTCTGTCTTTATCCGTTGGGTTGTCATGGTATAGCACGATCATCGGATCGTAGATTTGCTTTCTCATGTCCGGATCGAGAAGTAAAAGCCGTCGCGATAACTCCACGCCTTCATGGCCGAAGACGATCTTATCGTTCCATCCGCCAACTTTGTAAAAAGCCAAAGCATCATAAGCAGTAATCCCTTCCTGGCACGAGAAAGTTGGGAAAGGTTTGTCGCCATAGTTCCGGAAACTGGAATACGGCTGTGCGCTTTTATCCTTTGGCCAGACAGAACCCCTGACGGCAATGATATCATATTTGCCAAAAGCTCTCTTACATTGGGCAATAGCGTCTGCGCCTGGTATTCCATCGTCATCAAGATAAAGATGGATATTGGCCTTTGCGAAAACCGAACCTATGTTTCTCGAAACACATGCCCCTGTGTTAGCATTGAGCTTAACATAAGTATCGATGTGTGGTTTCAGGTGGTCAAATTCACCCGGTTTCCCCCCGTTATCGACAAAGATCAACTCAAAGTTTTCATTTCGCTGCGAAGCTAAAGCCATGAAACTCTTGATAGTGTCAGGATCGTGTTTCCATGAAATGACGACAACCGAAACTTCCGGGCGTTCGACATTGCTTAACTTTGTTACCGACTCAAAATACTTTTTGTAAACGGATATTTTGCTTTCCCATCCCCTTGCAATAAGAATATCACAAAACTCGTCAAGCTGTTGGTTATAGCCAACGGGCTTTTTCCTCTCGAAACCGTTTGCGTTCAGTTCCCATGTCGCATCGTCTGTTGCACCTACACCGCGAACAACTTTTTTGCCTGCAAGGGCAAAATTCTTCTGCGAATCCGGTGTTTTTTGCCTTTCCTTTATTCCGCCCGCTATGTGATTAAAGTCGTGGTTTTGATGTATCGCTGTTACGACAGGCGTAGCGTCAATAAGATTGGACGTCATCATAGCCTTGTATACAAACCAGTTGTCCCAGCCGGGCCTGCCAATCGCAAAGGGCGGGAATTGATCGCATAATTCTTTGGTAAATGCAAAATAGTCGATCGCTCGCGGCATAAAAAGCTCGCCGTCAAGTTTTACTTTTTCTTTAAGAATCTGCTGGTAGTTCGGGGCGTTGAAATCTATCGGATCATGCAGGTCAAGGTTCCATCTGCGGCCTACCATTAAAAAGCTTGCAAATCTTTCCGAAGTCTTTGCAACTGCCTGCGCAAAATCGTCCAACAGAATTATATCGCTGTTTACATAAGTTAATATTTTGTTAGAAGCCAATATTTTGGCCCGCTGGAAAATATCGCTAAGCAGCGGTGTGCCGAATTGATTCTTTTTAATTTCGGGGACATGCCTGACACCAAACTCGTCGGCAATTTCCTTTATGCCCTCTTCGTCGCCAAAGAGAATTATCTCCGGAGACGGTTTGAAATTCATCCAGCTCTTTATCGCGTTACGCTG
>JAGLHQ010000029.1 GCA_023143375.1 Planctomycetota bacterium | reverse complement strand
GCATATCTTTGTAATGCTTCTCAAGACTCGTCATAAGAGACGTAAGCTCTTTGTAGCACTTCGGCATTATTTTGCTAAGCTTCTTAAGCGGCAAAGGGGTCCTGATACCGGCGACAACATCTTCGCCCTGAGCGTTCATCAGGAACTCGCCGTAGAATTCCTTCTTACCGTTACTTGGGTTACGTGTGAAACAAACACCTGTTCCGCAATCGTCGCCCATATTACCGAACACCATCGACTGAACGTTTACCGCCGTTCCAAGCAAGCCGGTAATGTTATTAAGCTGGCGATACTTGATAGCACGCGGAATGTTCCATGAATTTAAAACTGCGTTGATCGCAAGCTTAAGCTGATCGAAACCGCTCTGCGGGAACAGCTTGCCAACATGCTTCTTGTAGCAGGCCTTGTACTTATCGACAACGTCTTTAAGCTGTTCTGCCGAAAGCTCGTTATCGTTAGCGACTTTTGCCTTGATCTTCGCATCGTGAAGGATCTTCTCGAAGTACTCGTGATGACAACCCATAACAACGTCACCGAACATGTCGATGAACCTGCGATAGATGTCATAAGCAAACCTTGCGTTGGCTGTCTTTTCAATGATACCAGCGACAACGTCATCGTTAAGACCAAGGTTCAGTACCGTATCCATCATACCCGGCATCGATACCGCAGCACCGGAACGAACACTGACCAGCAGCGGATGCTCGTGGTCGCCGAACTTTGCGCCCATAGACTTCTCAAGCTTGGCGACATTTTTCTTGACCTCGGTCTCAAGACCGTCGGGCCACCTGCCGGTTCGGCTGTTGTACTCGCCGCAAACACTCGTCGCAAGCGTAAACCCAGGAGGGACCGGAACGCCTATATTCGTCATCTCAGCTAAGTTAGCGCCCTTGCCGCCGAGCAGCTCTTTCATTGTTGCGTTACCCTCGGCCTTACCGTTACCGAAGAAATAAACACGTTTCTGTGCCATTGTAAAACTCCTAAAACTAATAAATTAGATTAAAAAACCTTTAAAATCGCTACGGATGTATACAGAGTCCGGAGTATAAAACAGATAATCCCAACTGTCAACCGGGAAAACATAGAAAACTACAAGAAAACCAAACATCGCTGATAATACACGCAGACCGGGCCTAATAACTGTTTTTGAACATCCACAGAACACTAAGGGATACCGGCAATTGCGAAAATGCCCCCTTCGTCAATACCGGGCAAATATGCCGGTACTCAACCTCACAGATCGACAGCTTGTTTTTAACGGCTAATTCGCCGCCGTCCCATCAAGCCATTGGGTTGCAAACAGCGCCAGGTCGAACAGGTCTACCATCCCGTCACCGGTCAGATCGCTCAAAGACTCATGCACTCCTACATAGCTCCACGGAGCGGTAGCCGTTACCTGGTTAGGATACGCTTACGAACCGAGCCTCAGCAGCGTTATCTGATTCCTCGAACCAAGCCGCATCGCCGGCCCCCACGTCCCCGTCCCGCAGCTAACATGCAAATAACCATCGCCATGCTTATAAACCCCGTTGGTATATTCGTGCGTCATCTTCACAAACAAATTGAACGGAAATATCTGCCCGTTATGCGTATGCCCGCTAAGCATCAGGTCAACGCCCGCACGCACGGCATCCGCAAACCCGTCGGGCCGATGATACATCAAGATCGTATACTTATCGGCATCGAGCTTTAGCTCTCCAAGCTGCTTAGCAACCTGTCCCTCGTCCCGGCTGTCGTCGATACCGACGATCCGGATGCCGTTAAAACCTGCAACCCTGTTACGCAAAACCGTAACGCCATGCCTCTTTAAAAACTGCGACATATCGTAAAGACCCACATACCGTTCATGGTTCCCCGTCGAGAAAAACACCGGCGACTCTATCTTACCGATCAAACCAAGGCTGTCATCCCGCATCTTGCCCCTGCTGTCAACCAGGTCACCGGTTATCAGCACAACATCGGGCCTTAGCGCATTGGTTTTTGCGATTACCCGTTCAAGAAACCTCTCGCTAACCGAGCCTAAATGAATATCAGAAAGCTGAACGATCCGCATATTAACCTCAGCCGGAATATCAACCTCAACGACGCTGATGAACTGAGCATTAATAAATGAATACACCGATAGCACCGCTGTTATCCCAACAACGACAAACCCCGCCCTGGGCCGGGGCGTCTTATAGAATAGGTTTAAACAATCGTGAACAACAAGGCAGCTAAGCAACAGCAGCCCAACCCCCATCCACATCGTCGCAAGAAGATCAAACCCCCGAACAAAAACATTGTCAAACCGGATCCCTAAAAGCCGCGCACCAACATAAGAAACCGTCCCAACAAATAACAATACACAAAACCACCTGCCGATCCTTACCTTAAACAGCGAATACAGCCGCCCAATAATATAAAGGTTCGCCAAAAGGTATACCGTCAAAAATGTTCCGATAAATATCGACATGACATAATAATAATACAAAACGCGGTGCGATGCAACATACATCAAAATTTCACCATTGTTGCACCGTTTGCTGCAACACGATTAAAACTTGTTCCACATCGCAAAGTGCCCAGAGCCTGCCCTGAGCGCAGTCGAATGGGGAGCGTAGCGAGTCGAACGGATATACTCGAACCCAAAACGAAGTTTTCTGAACTTTTCTAAATTTCCTCCAAAATCGCAGTCGCCATAATAAGAAAAAGGCCTCCGAGCCTAAGCCCAGAAGCCTTTTCGACATGTAATTACATTGTGTTAAAATTTGTTATAGACTGTCCTGCAATTCTTCTATCCAACTTTCTATCTTGCCGATAAAGTCATCCCATTCCTGTTCGGTATAATGGTCTTGGACTTCTTCGTCTTCTAACCATATCCTCTCAAGGAACGCGATGTTATCTTCTGCCTGAGCGATTCTTTCTTCGATAGTAGGCTCAGGTTCTGGCGCTTCAATTGTCATCGCATCCAGGCTCATACTCATCGGCATCATCATGCTTTGCTGTGACGCCTGGGCAGTTTGGGGCGGCAGCTTTTTCCAGCACGCCTGCCACGCCCAGCCGTTGGCAAATTCTTTTATATCGTATATATCTATTTCGTCATCTTCGTTGCGATCACAATCCTCAATATAATTCGGATCCCCCAAACTTGTCAGCCACGCCCTTGCAAACATCGCAAACTCCAGATTGTTCACCAAGCCATCACCGTTGAAATCCAGAACATTAGCAATATCGTCGGTACATGAAACCTCATCCGAGCCAAGATCAACATCGCCGTCATAAACTCTGTCGTCATTGTCGATGTCTTTTTGACCAGCGTAATCGGGGTTGCTGTCATTCGCCCTTTGCGGAGCGCCCATATCTATACAAGGCGAATCGTAAGTAAGGTGAAGGTTGTGATCGTTAATATTGATGTATGCAAACTCTGGCTCGCACTTCATATTATGGTCACCGTATAGGGTGCAATCGGTGCTGTTGGGGTCCTCTGGATCGGTAACACTGGAATAATGCGCCGTTACTGTGCCAGGAAACTGCAACAGGTCACCCTTAAAATCGTTGTTGTAGAATATGCAGTTATATATGTCAAAGCTTTCTTCACCTGAATCTATACCGGGACCATGGTTACGGAAGATCGTACAGTTTTGGATAATCGGCGCATACACCGGGTTTGTTATACGTATACCGTTATCAAAGTTGTTAACTTTGGCCCTGCCGTTATGATGAACATTAGAGTTTAATACAACCGGCACCGAGCCACTGGTGTGTATCCCGTTATTGCCATTGTCGAATATATCCGAGTTTTTGATATGCAGCAATTCCCCGCCGGAATGGTAAATACCGTCCTCAATGTTATCTTTAATAGTGCACCATCTGACTTTTACGGTACCGCTACTACATTCGATACCTCTTTCGCCGTTGTTTTGAATAACCGATCTATAGACCGAAAAATTACTGCCGCTGCCGTAAACACCATTTATATAAGCATTTTCAACTACAAAACCGTGCAGTTTCGTATAGTGGCCCATTGTTACAACGTCATCGTTATCGCCGTTACCGGTTAAAATTGATTCCTGTAGGATAAACTCTCTGTCGTTGGGATCATAGCTGCTTGGCTCATTACCGGTTAATCCGCCATAAACATAAACACCGTCAGGAATATCGAATGTATCAGCATAGTCATCGCCGGGTGAATATGTACCGCCCGTCACCCATATCTGATCGCCACAGCCGGTATCATCTATTCTGTTAATAGCATCCTGTAACTCGACATAGGCATTGCCCCAACTGGTTCCTGTCTCTAAACCAGTAGCTTGCTTATCAACATAGACAATACCATCGTCCCAGCAGCAAACATCGGTAGGCACATTAGCAACCGCAAGGATCGAATCGCCGGATTTTAGGTGTGCAATATTACGTATGCCCACACCGGGAGTATTGTTGTAGTTAACTGTAACATCTAAAGTCTTACAGCCGGAGTCACCGGGGGCTAAAGTACCGATGTCCCACGTGTAAGTGTGATCGAACAAATTATAGTTGGGATCAAACGCGGACCCATAATTAACGCCGTCAGGAAGATAGTCAACTAACGTTACATTGTACAATGTTTCACTATCGTTGTTTTCCCAACAGATCGTGTACTCGATCGCCTCACCCGGACTTACACATTCGCCATCGCTTACATCGTCATATTTATCAAGATCAATATTGTATGGAGACACATTGGCGATGGTGATGATCTCGTTAGCGTCATCTCCGCCAAGCTCAAAGGCGGCAAAATCACTGGGAAACTCTGTAAACGTATTGTGATAGGAAACGCTCCAGTCACACATATCCTCCGGTTCAAGTCCGTCATAGATACCGGAATCCTCACCTTTGACGGTGAAATCGGTAATATTTTCTCCAGAGTTATCTGTTGCCGTAATGCCCCATTCGGAAGGAAGCCAGTTAAAGCTTGAGGTCGCATCTGCCAAACCTATCATCCCGGTATCGTTCGAAGAGGTAAGTACATACTCGATTATTTGTGAAAAAAGCCTCTTGCCTTCATCAGGACCTTCTACTGTATGGTAATCGGAGTCATGACCGGTAAGAATGATCATGCCGTTAATTCCGGCGTTAAGAATATCCGGGTCAAGACCGGACGTGTTGCCGCTGGCGTTCCAGGTTGTTATCAGGATGTCATGCTCTGCAAGATCGTCAGCAGTTACCGGATCGTCTTTGTCCCGCTCGGTAAACTTTATGCCTAATATATCCATAGCCGCTTCAATACGTTCCTCGCCACCGTGGCAATTATAAACAAGGAAATCGTAATCGTTTGGGTTGATGGTAAGATAACTGTTAGATGACGATTGCCCCTGATCGTAAGTTCCGGAGTTTTGCGAAGCAGCGAAACAAAAGCATGAACAGGACAAAATAAGTGTA
Source organism: Planctomycetota bacterium (assembly GCA_023143375.1). GTDB lineage: Bacteria > Planctomycetota > Phycisphaerae > Sedimentisphaerales > Anaerohalosphaeraceae > JAFGKL01. The sequence goes on along the minus strand of JAGLHQ010000029.1, from coordinate 9,223 downwards.
CAGAGTGTGCGTAGTGATTCCTTGTCAAACATCGTAAATCCTCCTTGAAAAAGAGTTGAATTTATTGTTTAAGTTTTCTTACAAGAAGCCCGCCTAAACCAAGCAGGATCATCGTTGCAGGTTCAGGAACTGTGTGGAAAACTATCTGGTCATAAGTCGAGATAGTATCGTCAACAAGATTAATGCTAAAGGCCGTATCGTCCGCCCAAAAACCCGTTAGCGGACTTCCGCCAAATGGGTCATTGTTAAATCCATAGCCGTAAATGTTTACCCAAGCAGTTGTATGATCGACCATCAAGCTGCCAAAAATATCTCCGCCGTGAAGATTAAGAGTGCTTTCTTGTCCTACAACTATTTCGTAAAACTCACCGCCATTAATAGTAAGCTCGCTGTAAGCGGCAGTAGTTATTTCCCAGACACCGCCTGCGGTTTCTGGAATGTCGATCGGATCGGTATCCTCAATAATTCCGCTTGACCAGCCGCCAAGACCTAGATCGTGTCCCTCTCCTCCTGTCATGAGGAAGGTGTCATAATCACGAAGCGATAACACTCCAAACTCATCACCATCTTCGACAAGGTAATCTGTTGCCCACGCTCCTGCCGACATTAAAACTAACATTAAAATAAATAATTTCGTCTTCATGTTTCCTTCTCCTTAAGATTTGAGTTTAAAGTTTACGTTTTCGTAAAAGTAAACCGCCTAAACCGAGAAAGCAAAAAGTCATCGGTTCAGGAACAATATGGAATACTATTTGATCGTATGTTGAGATCGTATCGTCAACCAGATTAATGCTGAACGCCGTATCGTCCGCCCAAAAACCGGTAAGCGGCGAACCGCCAAATGGATCATTATTAAATCCATAACCGTAAATATGTACCCACGTAGTAATATGTTCGATCTCCAAACTGCCGAAAACCTGCCCGCCATAAAGACTAAGAGTGCTTTCGTCATCGCAAACTATTTCATAAAACTCGCCGTCATTGATCGTAAGTTCGCTATATGCTGACACTGATATTTCAAAAACTCCGCCCGCGGTTTCTGGAATGTCGAGCGGGTTAGTATCCTCAATAATTCCGCTTGACCAGCCGCCAAGACCTAGATCGTGTCCCTCTCCACCTGTCATGAGGAAGGTGTCATAATCACGAAGCGATAACACTCCAAAATCATCACCCGATTCGATTAAATAATCCGTTGCCCACGCTCCTGCTGACATTAAAACTAACAATAAAATAAATAATTTCGTCTTCATACTTTTCCTCCTTAAAAAATATTGATAATTCCGGTTTGATATGGTCGCAGATTCGCTACGATCAAGAATTGATCTCTTGTGATGATTTACTAATAGCATGTTTTCCTCCAAATTTTTCCTGTTTCCTATACGTATTATACAGAATAGTTGTTCATATTACAATAACAAATAAAGTTTTTTTTCTCAAAATACCCCTCCCTCCCTCCTCCTCTTTTTCAATCCTTTTTCTTCATCCCCTTTTTTCCTGTTGATCCTATCTGAAAATCTGCTTTTAATTAATCTCGTTGATCCCTGCCCCTAAATCCTGTTTTTAATATCTTGTTATCCTGTCAAAAAACTTTAAACCGGCGAAGCCGAATATATAGTTCCGCGCAAGTTTACACCTTAGGTGCGGCTCCACAACTCCCAACCCCCGACTACAAACTTATTTAGCTTTTCTTCACTATCTTCAAGCTATATTCTTTGTTTTTATCTTTTAGATTTTCTTCATTTCCTTCAAGCCTTCATGGTGAATAATGTCTTTTAAATCGACTAACATTCCCGACCCCCAAGCACCAATTAGCGTTTCTAGCCCCTAAGCCAACTATTAAGGATTTTTTCCTACGCAGACTTTTTCAAAAAGTGTGTCTATGGTGCGCATAATTGTTCATAATTGTTCATAATTGTATTTATTTTCCTTATTTCACCAAAAAACACACGTTTGTTCATAAGTTCTTAATGTCATTTTTCCCGCAACAAAACGACTCCCCTTTACTTCTTCCAGCATTTTTTCGGCCCTTTCACCGCCGTAAGGGCCGTTTCCAGACCCACCGCCTCTCATTAAACGACTCGGACACCCCCTTTTTGTTATTTTTCCAAAAAAAGCATTTTTTCTTTCATTTTTTTCCCGCCCGCCCCGCTGAAATTTCCGGGCGTACCGTTTGCGCGGATAATTCTGTGGCATGGGATGATCAACGGCAGCGGATTCCTGGCCAGGGCATTACCCGCGGCCCGTACTCCCTTTGGCGAGCCTGCCTTAACCGCTATTTGGCCATAAGTTAATGTTTCCCCGGGCTTTATCCTTCTGCAAGCCGTCAATATGCGTTTTGTAAATTCCCCCAAACCTAATATATCCACCGGCACATCCGAAAAGTTAACCGCTATCCCTCTATAATAGCTCGCAACTCTTTCCTGCACCGATTTAAAGTATGCCTTATCGCACTTGGCTTTTTCAATACCTTTAAGCAGTTCCCGCTGACACCGGCCACTGCTGCTCACTGGCAAAGACGTCCTAAAAACCGCGTTTTCAGTACCAAAAAGGCCGAACCAGCCCCACTCAACCTCAAAAATAACATATTTAAATTCCATACCTTTCTCACGCATGACCACAATGTACCATAAAATGGAAATAAAGAGCCATTTTTATTGACGCGCGGGGCAAATCATGTTAAATAGAGAGGCTTCGATACCGTGGGGTATTAGTGCGCATTTTTCGCGCAGCCCTTTTTGGAATAGAAAGTTAACGTTATGTCGCTTGATAAATTACGAAAACAAATTGACACGCTCGACGGCCAACTGGTCGAGTTGCTCAACGAGCGCGCTCGCATCGTCGTCGAGGTTGGCAAGATGAAAAGCGGAACCGATACACCTATATATGTTCCGCACCGTGAAAAAGCTGTTTTCGAAAAGATATCCAAAGTCAACCAGGGCCCGCTGCCGGACAAGACGCTTATAGCGATCTGGCGTGAGCTTATGAGCGGGTCGTTCTTCCTTGAGCGTCCGTTGCGTATTGCGTATCTTGGTCCGGAAGGCAGCTATAGCCACACCGCTTCGATGTTGAAGTTCGGGCAAAGCGTAGAATACGAGGCTGTTACCGACATCAGGAGCATTTTTGAAGAGGTTAGCAAAAGTCACTCCGATCTGGGCGTAGTACCTATCGAGAACTCAGCCGGCGGCGGCGTCAGCGAAAGCCTGGACTCGTTCATCGATACCGATGTGATGATATGTGCGGAAGTTTATATGTCGATACACCACAACCTGCTTGCGAACTGCTCGTTCGATAATATCGAAAAGGTATATTCGAAGCCGGAAGTGTTCGCACAATGCAGGAACTGGCTAAGCTCGACATTCAAAGATGCCCAGACGATCTCAGCGGCGTCATCGGCACGAGCGGCACAACTAGCCGCCGAAGAAGAAAACGCTGCGGCCATAGGATCGACGATGGCTGCCGAACTCTATGGGCTGAAAATATTATGCGAGAATATCGAGGATGCGTCGAACAACGTAACTCGCTTTTTGATATTAGGCAAAGAGGATGCAAAGCCGACCGGCGAAGATAAAACGGCCCTGCTGTTTAGCACCTCGCATAAAACCGGCGCACTTGTCGATGTGCTGGAAGAGTTCAGAAAATACGGGCTGAACATGACCAATATCGAATCAAGGCCCAGCAAAAAACGCGAATGGGAATATTACTTCTTCGTAGACTTTATGGGCCATAAAGAAGAACAGCATGTTAAAGACGCACTAAAAGCCGTCAAACAGCATTGCTTACAATTGTCGGTACTGGGGAGTTTCCCGAAGAACTCGGCATTATTATAAGATAAAGGTAACCATTGGCGGAAATTTTGACAGGATGACAGGATAAAAAAACAGATAATAAAAAACCATGTTAATCTAAAAGAAGTAGTGAAAGAATTATAGTCATCCCGTTATCCTGTCAGAAGAGAGAGCGTAGAATGATTGACAGGAAAAAACGGTGGATGGTTACAAATAAAGTTTAACCGTAACACCAAAATATAAATTGTAATCGTTAAAATTGATTGGAGAAGTTAACAATGAGAAAGCCCTTTATTGCAGGCAACTGGAAAATGAATACAAATTGCCAATCGGCGACCGATCTCGCTTCAGGTCTGGCTGCTGAGCTTAGCGAAGTTACTACCGTAGACGTAGCAGTGTGTCCTCCGTTCGTATATTTGCAATCGGTAGCAAAAGCTCTTAGCTCCTCGAACATCTCGATGGGTGCCCAGGATATGTACTTCGAGGGCAACGGCGCATTCACCGGCGAGATCAGCACAGAGATGCTAAAGGATGTTTGCTGCACTTATGTTCTGGCAGGTCATTCGGAACGTCGCCACGTCATCGGTGAAACAGACGAGCTTATCAATAAGAAAGTCAAGACAGCGATCAGCGGCGGACTGCTTCCGATCCTTTGCGTTGGCGAACTGCTCGAACAAAGAGAAGCAAACAAGACCGACGAAGTGGTTACAGAGCAACTCAAAAAAGGCCTGGCAGGTATCGATGCAGAAAAAGTACTGGCTGTGACGATCGCTTACGAACCTGTATGGGCGATAGGAACCGGAAAGACAGCAACTTCCGATCAGGCACAGGAAGTACACGCGATGATAAGAAAACTGCTCGCAGAAATGTATGACGAAAAGATCGCATCCCAGCTTCGCATCCAGTATGGCGGCTCAGCCAAGCCGGAAAATACCGCAGAGCTTATGGCACGGGCGGACGTTGACGGATTGCTCGTAGGCGGTGCAGGCCTTAAAGTAGACAGTTTTTCTGCGATGATTAAAACAATAGCGTAAATAGAAATATATTTTTTGAGGTTAAAATTATGATGTTACCACTTGCAGCTGTGCCGTTTATTATGAAAGCAACGGCCTTTGTATGGATCACTGTTACGATATGTCTTATCCTTTTGATACTTGTTCAAAAAGGAAGAGGCGGCGGACTTAGCGGAGCCTTCGGCGGTGCCGGCGGCGGGGCAAGCCTGCTCGGAACAAAAACCGGCGACTTCCTGACATGGGTTACCATCTGCCTGGTAGTTGTGTTCCTGAGTCTGGCGATAGTGATGGTTAAGTTCTACAAGCCGTCTTCGAGCGACGATCTTTCGCAGATACCTGCCGCTCCGGCATCTGCTCCCGCAGATCAGCAGCAGATACCGGCTACGGTACCGGCAACGCCGGAAGTACCAACCGAAACCACTGAGTAACAATAATTAAAAGAGAATCTTATGATAAACAGTATGACAGGTTTTGGCGAAGCTGCCGTAGAAGTTGACGGTCTTGCGTACTCGGTAGAGATCAAGTCGGTCAACAACCGTTTCCTTAAAACACATTTAAGGCTGCCGGAAACCGCGGCGTTTCTGGAAAGCGACATCGAAGCGACAATCAGAAGCAATATTCATCGCGGAACCGTCAACTGTGCGCTGCATCTGAAAAACGTCTCGGGCGAAGCGCTCTTCGAGCTGGACAGCGGGACGATAAAAGGATATTTAAAACAGCTAAAAGAAGTCGCCGACTCCGAAGGGTTGGACGCTAAAATAGATATCGCAAATATGCTGAATCTGCCCGGTATCATTCAGGTGGTAACGCCCGACGAGGAAAAGGCCGAGAAGCTGAAAGAAACAGTGTTGAAACTCGTCGCAGAAGCGCTTGAAAAATTCAAACTGATGAGATCTCAGGAAGGCGAAGTTCTGCTCGACGACCTAAAAGCCAACTGCAAACTGATCTCCAAAACGCTAAAGCTTATAAAGGATCGCAGCCCGGTCGTGGTAACCGAGTACTGTGAAAAATTGCTTAAGCGGGTAAACGATCTGCAAGCTTCTGCAAAGCTTGAGCTTGACTCGGAAATGCTGATACGGGAGACCGCGATCTTCGCCGATAGAAGCGACGTCGCAGAAGAAGTTACCCGGCTGGCAGCACACCTTGAACAGTTTGAAAAGCATTGCAACAATAAGGAAAACGTCGGGAGACGCCTGGACTTTATAAGCCAGGAAATGCTCAGAGAAGCAAATACCATCGCAAGCAAGGCCTCCGACGCACAAATAGGCGGCTGGGTGATAGATATTAAATGTGCCGTAGACAGAATTAAAGAACAGGTCCAAAACATAGAATAACCGAATTAAATATAAAAAACAAAAAGAAACCGCGGTTATAAAAAGAGTCTGTAAAGCCAATGCCAAAAAAAGGAAAACTCTTAGTGGTAAGCGGTCCAAGCGGTGTTGGAAAAGGGACGATATGTAAGGAAGTTGTTAAAAAAACGAACACAACGATAAGTGTTTCGGTAACAACAAGAGAAAAATCGGATATAGAGACCGAAGGCAGTCACTACCACTTTGTATCGAGGCCGGAATTTGAAAAAAGAATAGCGAATAATGAGTTCCTCGAATACGCCGAAGTGTTTGGGAACTATTACGGGACCGATAGAGGTATTACCGAAAAGCTGCTGGAGGAAGGCAAAAATGTCATCCTCGAAATAGACGTTCAGGGCGGCAGGCAGGCGAAAGACCAATACCCGGAAACGGTTATGATCTTTATCCTGCCGCCAGGCAGAGACGCACTGGCAGGCAGGATCGCAGCAAGAGGCAGAGGTGAAGACGAGGCGACACTGAAAAAACGACTCGATGCGGCTGAGGCGGAGATCGCTATCGGAAAAGAAAAGTATGACCATTTAATTGTTAATGATCGGCTTGAAAAAGCCGTTAAAGAAGTGATAAATTTTATTGAAACAAAAACCGGAGAGCAATAATGATCGAAGATCTAAAGAACGTAGAAATCGTTAACAAAATGGGCGGCAGGTTCAAACTCTCTGCGTTAATTCAAAAACGGATGCTTGAAATTATGCAGGGTTCAAGGCCTCTGATAGAGGAGACCGATGGAAAGACTCTAATGGAGATCGTCGTCGAGGAGATCAAGGAAGACAAGATCGAGATCGACTGGAGCAAGGGCGAAGAGAAGCCGGAACAGTTCACACTCTAAGGGAGTTCAATGGGCTCGAAGCTTTGCAATTGTAATATCGTCCTCGGCGTTACCGGCGGGATCGCCGCATACAAGGCTGTGGACCTTGCAAGCAAACTAACCGCCGCAGGCGCCAAGGTCAGATGCGTAATGACCGCCAACGCCTGTAAGTTCATCGGACCGAAAAGCTTTGAGGCTGTCACGGGCAACGAAGTCTTCACCAGCATGTGGGATACGCCCAAAGGTTACGACATCGAACACATCGATCTTGCAGAGATAGCTGACATCGTAGTCGTAGCTCCTGCAACAGCTAACATAATCGCAAAGGCGGCAGCGGGGATCTGCGACGACCTGCTAAGCACGACGCTGTGTACCTGCTGGAACAAAAAAGTGCTAATCGCACCGGCAATGAATACCAACATGTGGAACAACCCAGCCGTCCAAAAAAATGTCGAGGCAATAAAGAGCATGGGCCTTAAAACCGTCGGCCCTGAAAGCGGACGCCTGGCGTGCGGCACCGAAGGCGTCGGCAGAATGGCAGAACCGACGCAGATCATAGAAGCAATAGAGAATCTATTAACATCTCATGAATGAAAGTTAACGCAAAATAGCAGCAAAATGTGAATGGATAGTCTGTTTTTGTTTTGAAAATAGGATTTAGAAAATTCGACATTGTTTCGGATTTCGAATTTAGTGCTTAGGATTTCCAGTTTATCTGGGTTGGGTTAAACATGCACCTTCTTATCACACACGGCGGAACAAGAGAATACATCGACCCGGTCCGTTTTATCTCGAACGCAAGCTCCGGGAAAATGGGTACCGCGCTGGCTCGCGCTGCGATAAACGCCGGGCACAAGGTAACGCTCATCTCAGCGAATGTTTCGCTAAAACCCCCCGCCAGGGCAAAGGTTATTCGCGTCGGAACCGCCGGCGAAATGTTCGACGCTGTGAAAAAACAATTCGACAAATGCGACTGCCTTATAATGGCAGCAGCGGTGGCGGACTATACACCTGCTAAGCGATCGAAAACGAAACTTAAAAAAACGCAGAGCGACCTTACCATAAAACTAAAACCGACCAAGGACATTTTAAGGTGGGCAGGGACGCATAAAAAAGACAAACTCATCGTAGGCTTTGCACTTGAAGACAAGGCCATAAAAACGCGAGCAGCTAAAAAACTAAAAGAAAAGAACCTCGACATGATCGTCGCCAACACACCAAAAGCTATCGGCGCCGAGCACTCCAGCGTTTATATAAAAACGATCGATTCAAAATGGAAACAAATAGGCCCTGCAACAAAGACGGCCCTTGCCAAAAAGATCGTTAAAAACATAGACACTATACAACATTAGCCTTTTCCGATCGTTCTTTCTTAGGCTTGGCCCTTCTTTTAGCTCTTTAACAGTTAATCGGTAATGCCGAGGTCGTCCTTTGTTATTATGCTTTCAAAGATAAAACCCGCTTCGGTAATATTTTCCAGGGCGCCCTGTTTGCGGTCGATAACGCTTACGATCTTTTTGACCGTCGCCCCTGCCTCTGTGATTATCTTTGCAGCTTCGATTACCTGCCCGCCGGTGGTGGCGATGTCTTCTACGAGCAGGACAACGTCGCCCTTGCTCAAAACACCCTCGACCATCTTGGAAGTTCCGTAACCCTTTTTGCTGTTACGGATGATAACCCAGTTTTTGTTAACTGCCATAGCCGTCGCCGCTGCCAAAGCTACCCCGCCAAGCTCTGCCCCTGCGATCATCGTAACATCGTCGCTTGCATACGTTGCAAACTCGTCGCCGAGCGCCTTTAAAATATCAGGGCATGTCTCGAACAGGTACTTATCGAGATAGTACTTGCTCTTCTTGCCGCTGCGTAGTGTGAAATCGCCTTCCAAATACGACGTCTCTTTTATCCGTGCAATTAATTCTTCTCTGGTCATACATATCTCCATTATATATTATTAAAATCTGTGTAATTTATGCCCTAGGTATCCGCGAAATCCGCGGTTTCTTTTTTCGTAAACGATTAAACTTTCAACTCTACTTTTTTGTTAAGTGCCTTGCGATACCTTCTTCGTATCGGCGTGACAACATCTGTTACGAATTCGTCAACCTGCTGCGGCGACCTGCCTATATAACTCTTGGCGTTTAGCACGCTTTTGAAGTCGACTTTCCTAAACGCCTTGTCGGCTTTTAGCCTTGTGATAAGGTCGTTGCGTTTTCCGTGCAGCTTGACCTGCGCCGCTGCTTCGTGCGAGAG
>JAGLHQ010000289.1 GCA_023143375.1 Planctomycetota bacterium | reverse complement strand
TATAAGTGTCTCAGCAGAGGCAGCACGACCAGCAGGTCACGTCAGGCTAGCAAGCCAAGTTCAGATCAGAAGATCAAGTCCGTAGGATGGGCAACTCGTTTGCCCATGCGGAAAACGCGGCTCTTTGAAAATAAAAAATAGACACTAAAAAACAGTAAATTGAAAACTACCCCCATTTTTGAATCAAAAACGGACTTTAGTGCGTTTAAAGCCTAAAAACGATGACCAAAAAACGCAAAAAAACACAATTATGGACAAAAAAACACAAATATGCGCAATTATGAACACAAAATGACACTGAAAAGGAGGACCAAAAAACGTTAAATTATGGAAAACAAACCCAATTTGCTGACCACTAAAATAACCGTAAACTAAGCAGTAACAATGAGTTAAGGAGATAACTGAAAAAACGCCAAAAAAAACAAACCCAATTATGAGCACAAAAAAAATGACACTTTTAAACACAAAAGTGTCATCCTGAGTGCAACAAAGTGGAGCCGAACGGACCTGCTGATTAGCCCGCCAAGCGGACTCCACGCAGTCAAGAAAAGGAGGACTAAATATCGAAAAGGTGGGATACTATTCACAAGCACCTGTATTCTGGTGCGATCTGGTTCTGTGTTCAAATCACTTTACGATCTCGACGGGTATCGCGGGAAAGAAGCCTACTGAATATCGAGTCTTCTTAGGAGGCTTGTTGCTGCCCTGCTTCTTTGGCGGCATGAACTCGCGGAAAACTTCTATGATAAGATTATCCTTAAATCCAGGCTCCAGCTTCTTGTCGACTTTGAGCGTAAACTCCAACCCATCGCCCATCACAGCAACATCATCAATGGCAAACCCGTCAAGGGGTTTGCGGAACTGCACCTGCAATTCTTTTAGAATTTGTTTTTTTATCTGTATTTCAGTACGTATCTTGACATCTTTGCCTTTTGATATCTTTATGGGTGTTTTATTTGTCAAAGTAATTTTGTTCGCTGCCCACTTTTCCGCCTTAATCGCTACTATTAATTTCTGGGCGGTCATAAGATGTCGATACAAAAAAGCCTGCATCGTATCGTCAGCAGGTATCGCAGATTTAACAAGCGTTTTTTCTCCGACACGAGCCTTACCTTCAAACTGCAAGGCCAACGTCCGATCCGATAGTTTGCGAGGCGCTGTAAGTGTCATCGTAATACTGCCGGTCCCTGCGGGAATAATTCCGCCATCGATCTTAAAACCTGCAAGATCGTTTTTTAGAACAACTTCTATTTCTCCGTCAAACCCATCTTTCCTCAAGGCATGGACCTTTATCGGCACGGTGCCGCCCTTCCGCATAAAAAGGCTCGACGGTATTATACGAAGATCGAAATCCGGTATCGGCCTGGAAATACGAAGGCGATACCCGTAAGAACTTCCTCCGTGGCTTGTAGTGTCCGAGAGGTGCAGATAATAAGTCCCGTCCTTCGGCAAATCTGCTAACAAATACGAATCGGCATGGTGAGTAACCGAACCTACCACATCCTTATGCAAGTAGCTTGCTTTTTGCACGTAATCGTCGTTAAACGAAAGTGCCTTTCCGGATGCATCCGTCAGTCTTAACAAAGAATCGATCGGAGAATTCAGCTTGCGTGCATAGACCTCGGCGACGATCTTTTGGCCGGCTTTAGCGTCAAACCTAAACACATCGACATCTCCGGCAACTTCGATCCTGCCGTTTACGATCGTTGGCAAAGAGACCTTTTGAGCTTTTTTTATCGTATCGTT
>JAGLHQ010000288.1 GCA_023143375.1 Planctomycetota bacterium | reverse complement strand
TTTGAAAACCGATCGTCTTTATACCAGTTGATCTTTCTGATGGTTTTACCGCCGGGCCTGGTATCCAGGGTCAGACTTTTGCCGGGAAGGTTCCAGCCCTCGATAGCGGCAACTGCCTTTGCACCCTGCCTGGAACCCAGCGGGAACATGCCGGTTATGAAAGGGCTCTGGCCTATGGAGATGCGATAAACGAAATCCTCTCGGCCCCGATAAATAGAGTCTCGTATCTCTAACTCGTATTTTCCGTCTTTGGGTATCTGGTAGAAAAGCACGGGGTCAGGGCTAAATCTATAATCATCGGTAAAAGCTACCTCTTTACCCTTTTGGTCATACAGCGTCAGGGTTGCCTGAAACCATCCCGGAACCGCATCTGCCAGATACGGTATCAGGCTGCGAGCCTGCGCTTCTATGACAAGCTTTTGCCCTTGTTTGGCAGCAAACTGAAACCGATCGACGTCACCGGGCATGATCTGCCCGTTAACCACCACAGGTATCTCGATGGGATTAGGCTTCGGCTTGGCTGCTGTCTTTTGTATGCGACCCTCGAGATTATGGTCCTGACCATTTGGCTCGAGTTCGGAAGTTTCGTCAAAGGTTCCGACCTGAAAAACAACGGGATTGCTCAATCCGCTTTTTGTTCCGACCCTGAGCTCATAGCTGCCGGGGACAGTATCGGGGGCAACTGTAACTTCGATCAGCAGCAGATCGGCAAGCTGGCTGTTAATCTGCTTCATCATTCTCGGAGTGAATAGGATGTTTTTAACATGCTCCAGTTCCCTGACGCTTTTATTATCCAGATCATACAACAGCGGAAGTCTTACGATTCTATCCACCATCATCTTCTCACGTTTTATTACTGCTTCATCTTTAACTTCTGCTTTACCGGTTTTATCTTTTCTCTTGGCATTCTTTTTTTTAATGATAGCATTGTAACCGGCCCCGGAAGTCTCATTAAGCTTTTTGGCTTTTAGTTCTTTAAGCCGTTTTGTAATATACTCTCGCTGTTCTTTCTGTAGGTTATTCGGTTGTCTTGCGGACTGAATAACAGAAGCGGTTATTCCTTCGCCGGATATATGTAGCTTATTTGCACCTCTAAGATCCTGGCCGCCAACGGTGATTTTGACCGTTGTTCCCTGCTTTGCACCTGCCGGATAAAGATAACCTATATGCGGCACAGCCCAGACATTCGCCGAACAAAATACTAAAATAAAAACTAAACTTTTACGACTACACAACAAATCCAACCCCCTTTTCGTCAGGTTATTTCTTTAATATACTTGCCGCCTTCTTTTGCATCTGGTGCCACCTTAACCTGCAATGCTCGCGGGTTTGGCAAAGGTCCGTCGGGATCGATCCCAAGTTTTTTGTATACTTCTCTTATCAGGTCCTGCGGGTAGACGGGCTTTTGTGCAACCTCTGTTCCGTTTTCGTTCGTCTCGCCCAGAACTACGCCGCCTTTAAAACCGCCGCCTGCGATAAGCGTTGAGAAACACTTACCGTAATGGCTCCTGCCGCCGTTCCATGGCGGATCCCACTGTATCTTGGGGCCTCTCCCGAATTCTCCGCCGCACCATACGATAGTGCTATCTAGCAATCCCTTCTGCGACAAATCCTCCAGCAAAGTTGCCAGCGCACCGTCAAATTCGGGCAGTTTGCGCTCCATTATCTGGAAGTGCTGCTTGTGGGTATCCCACCCTTTATAGTTGATCGTGATATAAGGCACGCCGTGTTCGACGAGCCTGCGTGCGGTAAGACATGCCTGACCGAAACTGTTGCGTCCGTATTTTCCTCTCAACTCATCGGTTTCCTGGGAAAGATCGAACAGTTTCCTTGCATCGCCAAACATCATACCATACGCTTTATTTTCGCACTCATCGAGCTGCTGAAAATTCTCGTTATCTTTCATGGCTTTTCCAAGCGAATCGAGTTCGTGCAAGAGTTGTCTCCTGCTTTGCTGCCGCTGATCTGAAATACCTTTTGCAATTATGCCTTCTACCACAAACGGCGTTTTATTCGGATCTCCGCCGGTAACGAAAGGCTTGCAGCCGGGGCCTAAGAACCCTGCCTCCGAAAAACGCCCCTGCGTCTGAGTCATAACAATATACGGCGGAACCAATCCTTTATAACCTTGCTTATATCCTTTGAACTGCGAAACCACCGCACCTACTGACGGGTAGACCAATCGCCCCGGTTCATGGCCGGTCTGGACGAGGTACGAAGCTGTTTCGTGGCCGTTTACGCCGTGTGTCATGCTCCGTATGATCGAGTACTTGTCCGCTTGTTTTGCAAGTAAAGGGAGTTTTTCGCATATCTGCAAGCCGCTGACATTGGTCGATATTGGTTTTTTGTATGGGCCGCAGTAGTCATAGCCGGCGGCAGGCTTAGGATCGAACGTATCGAGGTGGGAAGGACCTCCCCACATCCATATTTGTATTACGGATTTGGCCTTAGCTTTCAATCGCACCGGAGCAGCGCATGCCTGACGAGCAAGTAGGTTCGGCAATGCAACCCCTGCGATACCGAGAAGTCCGCTTTTTAACAACTGCCTTCGATCCACTAAATTTTTATTGTCCATGTTATCTTCCCGTTTATACGTCAGTTTTAATGCCGGTATAGAAATTCTTTGGTATTGATAAGCGCCCATACAAGATCGTTCGTCGCTTCGTTAATTTTCTTATTGTTTTGAAAATATTTCAATGCAATAGCGTTCTCGTCCCTGGTTGGATACCGAGACAGGACGCTCGAATAGATCAGCCTTATAAGTCTTTTATGATTTTTTTTACTGGCCTTGACGTATTGTTTGATCTTGCCGCTGCTTTCGATCTTTTTTTGAATATGCGTTGAGTTGAGCATGTGCAAACGCTGCGTATCGGTTGGTTTATTGTTCCGTTCCGAAAACAACCCCGTATCACGTGCAGGCCTGCCGAACATCTCAAGGAACTGGCTCGTCGTGCTTCCGTCAGCTAAATCCACAGAACGATTTACTTTTGGGATGAAGCTAAACGGTTCGGGGATCGCGCTCGAATATCTCTCGCTTGAACCTGTGATAAAACACAAGGCATCGATAAGCACCTCGGCGCCCAGCCTGCGCACCGGATAATAAGCAAAAAGTGCCTCTGCCTGCGGATTGTCAGTTTGCATTATCGAAGACTGCTGATAAGTTCGCGAGTTCAGGATCAGCCTGAAAATATGCCGCGTGTCATATTTAGCTTTCACAAATTCCTTTTCAAGAAAGACAAGCAGTTCGGGATTAGATGGCGGGTTATCGGGACGAATATCATCCGGCTGATGGATTATCCCGCGTCCGAAAAGCCATGCCCAGATGCGATTTACGCCGTTACGAGCAAACCATGGATTTTTCGATTCGGTGAGCCAGTCGGCAAACACTTTGCGTGGATCTTTGTCAGGTGCGATCGTCACAGTTTTGCCATCGGGAAAAACCGCCTTTAATTGATCGGTCACCGCAGGATCAAGGTATACTATCTCTTCCTTCCATTCTGCAGTACCCTTAAATGCAATGCGCGAGAAAAAAGCTTCCATCTCACTGCGTTTGTTCTCCGGCCATTTCTCCAAACGCACACCCATAAACGTAAGCGCCGCTACCGAAGCGATAGACGACCTGTTGTGACCTTGCATGGCTCGATAAAAATTCACCTGCGGCACACGGAAATTACTTCCACTGGAAGTCAGCAACTCGCGGGCAAACCGATCGTAAGGCATATTCTTTTCAACGGCGCCGGTGATCCAACGATGATAAGCCTGCACAGCATTGGGCCAAAGGTTTATCGGAAATTCTGCTTTTACACGAAGAAGATCGCACCACTTCAAAGAATAATAACCGGCGAACTCTTCGCTGGTAAGAAGCGCGTCTATCAGCTTTGCACGTTTAGCAGCATCTGTGCTCGCCAGAAATTTTCTAACCTGCTGCGGCGAAGGCAATGCACCTGTAACATCCAGGTAAACTCTCCGAATAAACACGTGATCGGAACACAGGTTGGCAGGAGCGATTTTCTTTTTCTTCAGCGCCGCGACAACAAGGTTATCGATCTCATTGTAAGCAGCGTATTGGGAACCAACTTCAAAAGGATTAACAATGGCGGACCCCGCAAAGCACACGCTGCAAAGCACTGCAACTGCAAATAAAATTATAGATCGCCTCATATTCCCAAACTTCCAATACAAATTCCGTTCGTGATTCTCCAGAACAATACCATGATAACAAAAATAACTCAAAATGCCATTTTAATCGTCGGGCCGAACCTCCAGTCTGAAAGACGCTGTGTAACTGAGATATATTGCAGATTTTCGTATAAAGCAGACATTGGCCGACACTTGGGCCATATTTTGCAGTTATGGCAGGTGTTCGAACCCTTTCGGGCGTAATTAAAATACAAATATCGCTTTTCCGTATTTTTACCGCGTCTTAAAACAGTCGATCTCCAATTTATTTCCTCAGTTCCAGTCTCTTAGTTTGATTTTGCCATCTTTACGACCCGATAATGGGCTAAAATGCTTGCTAATCCGGCCATTATCTGTTAGGGTAAGTCTTTAATTACACTTAAGATATAGGCAACTTTTAGCCGAACTAAATATGCACAGATGAGTATTGAAGTTCGGGCATGTTTTTGAGTGCAGGAGAGAGCGGGTATCGATTATTAAATCGCAGGAAAGATATTGAGATATGCATAAAAATATCAGTTTAAGTTTCTATAAAATCGCATTTTGTCTTGTGACGATCCTGCTTCTGTCGCCGTCGACGGCACATGCCTATATCGGTCCGGGTGCAGGTGTTGCCGTTGTAGGATCTTTCTTTGTGATGTTCATTGCGATCCTGTCTGCGGTGTCGGTGCTGCTTACATGGCCGATCCGGTATGCGATACGCGCGATCAAGGGTCGAAAAGCCTTTGCACGGGCAAAATGCAAAAAGTTCGTGGTGCTCGGGCTTGACGGGCTTGACCCAAAGCTGGCGGCAAAGTATATGGACGAGGGGAAGCTGCCGAATCTTTCCAGACTAAAAAAGGAGGGGACGTTTAGCCCGCTTCGCAGCACGATACCTCCGATCTCGCCTGTGGCGTGGTCAAGTTTTCAAACGGGCGTTAACCCCGGTAAGCATAACATCTTCGATTTTCTGACGCGTGATAAACACAGCTATTTTCCGAAGCTTAGCTCGACGGAAATAAAAGGACCGAAGAAAGTTTTAAGCCTTGGCAAGTACCAGATACCGCTTGGTAAAGGCGAGATGCGTTTGCTGCGTAAGGGCAAGCCGTTCTGGAAGACGCTTGGCGAGCATGGAATATTCAGCAATATTCTTCGCGTCCCTATTACGTTTCCGCCGGAGAAGTTTCAGGGGCTGCAAATATCTGCAATGTGCGTTCCGGATATGCGCGGTTCGCAGGGAACGTTTTCGTACTATACGACACAGGATACATCCGAGATCGA
>JAGLHQ010000287.1 GCA_023143375.1 Planctomycetota bacterium | reverse complement strand
AACCCGATGCGTAAGGACGGCAGCGTTATGGAGTGCCCGTTCACTATTACGATAAAGGGCAAAGATGTTGCAGAGCTTAAGATCGGCGACGAAACACTGCCGCTTAAGACCGGCGAATATACAAAATGGCTGGAGATCGATTTTAAACTGGCACCTGCGGTAAAAGTGCACGGGATATGCAAGTTTTTGTTGATCGGCACCGAGCCTGAATTTAAACTTTATGTAACACCGATCAATATCGACCCGGCTCAGCCGGCTATGCCGATAAGCCATCCTACGGTTTACTCGTGCTACTTCTCAAAACTTAACGGCCCGTATGCAACGCTTGGGCTGGCCGAGGACACGTGGGCATTGAATGAAAAGGTGCTCAGCGATAAGACATTCCTGGATCAGGCGCTAGCGATAAACGAGGAACGCGAAAAGATGTTCTTCGATGCGATAGATAAAACGAATCACGGGCTGGTTGTTTGCGTGTTCGACGGGACGGATAGGATACAGCATACGTTCTGGCGTTATATCGATGACAAGCACCCTGCTCACGAAGGACAGGAACCTGCAAGCAATCAACAGCGTGACGCTATCGAGCAGGTTTACATACATGCCGACGAACTTGTGGGCAGGACGATGGCCAAATGCGATAACGAAGATACTGTGCTTATGGTTATCTCCGATCATGGTTTCAATACTTTCCGATACGGCGTTGACCTTAACCGGTGGCTGGAAGAGAATGGCTACCTTAGAGTGATCGAGGAAAAACGCGGCGAGAAATATTGCACGGGGATCGACTGGTCGCAAACGAAAGCGTTCGCGGTTGGCTTAACCGGGATATTCCTTAACATCAAAGGCAGAGAATCGCAGGGCATAGTCGATCCGGGGCAGGAGGCTTCGCAGCTTAGAGACGAGATACAGGCAAAGCTTTCGCAGCTTGTTGATACCGAACGAAATGAAAAGGCTGTCAAAAATGTTTATAACGCATTGAAGGTTTATAAGGGCCCGTACAAAGGTGAGGCTCCCGATCTTATCGTAGGGTATTACGAAGGGTACAGGGCGTCGTGGGACACAGCCATAGGCAAGGTGACGAAAGATATATTCCATGCGAACAAAAAGGCGTGGAGCGGTGACCACTGCATCGATCAGTCGATCGTGCCGGGTGTGCTGTTCTGCAATCGTAATATCGCCTCGGAAAACCCACGGCTGTTGGACATCGGCCCTACGATACTTGAGATGTTCGGCGTTGATGTCCCGGGCAATATGGATGGCAAGCCCCTAAAGATCATTGATGGCGAAGATGATAAAGCGGCATAAAATATTAAACGAGAAATAAATGAAAAATATTAGCAGAAGAGAATTTTTAAAGCAGACAGCGGTTGTGACAGCGGGGATAACCGGTGTTGTAAACACGACCGAAACATTTGCGAAAAAACCATCCAACGGCAAAAAAGTTGTAGTCATCGGTTTTGACGGTATGGATCCTGTCCTTACCGAAAGAATGATGAAGGCCGGCGATCTTCCGAACCTGGATAAACTCCGTGCCAATGGCGGTTATAAAGTTCTCGGGACGAGCACCCCGCCGCAAAGCCCTGTTGCATGGGCAAACTTTATTACCGGCGCAGGGCCCGGCTCGCATGGAATATTTGATTTTATTCATCGCCATCCCGAACATCAGTTTGCCCCGTTCCTTTCCACGTCGGAAACTATCGGCAACAAGACTGTACTGAAACGTCAAGGGACGCCGTTCTGGGACTATCTTGACGAAGCAGGTATAAGCTCTGTGTTTTACGATCTTCCGAGCAACTATCCGCCAAGTAAGTCGAAGCACGGTAACCATAAGTGTCTGTCAGGAATGGGAACGCCGGACATACTTGGTAACTATGGCGGGTTTCATCACTTTTCCGAGGACGGGCCCGTGCGAACAAGAGAGTTCGAGGGTTGCAAGTTGTCAATGCTGTTCTTCGAAAATGAAACTGCATCGGGTGCATTGATAGGCCCGGTCGATCCATATTTAAAAAAACCAAAACCGGTAACCGTCCCGTTCCAGGCATATCGCGATAATAACCTTAACACTCTTATCGTCGAAATACAGGATAAAAAACTGATCCTTAAGCCCGGCCAGTGGAGCAAGTGGATGAGCATTGACTTTGAACTGCAAGTAC
Source organism: Planctomycetota bacterium (assembly GCA_023143375.1). Taxonomy (GTDB): domain Bacteria; phylum Planctomycetota; class Phycisphaerae; order Sedimentisphaerales; family Anaerohalosphaeraceae; genus JAFGKL01. The sequence continues at coordinate 466 of JAGLHQ010000287.1, read as the reverse complement.
CCTACTGGTTAAACAAGAAAGTCAGTGGCATCTGCCGATTTTATCTTCAGGAGATCGGCGATAATGTTCGGCTTTATGTGACGCCGCTCAATATCGATCCGGCGAATCCGGTAACGCCTATATCCGAGCCGGATAGTTTTGTTAAAGATATTTCCAAAGAGCTTGGGCTGTTCTATACGTCGGGGATGCAGGAAGATTTTAAGGCGCTGCAAAACAATATTTATGATGACGATGAGTTTGTTATGCAGGCGGGTATTGTTTTGCAGGAACGGTTGAACCTGCTTGACTATGCGACAAAACATTACGACGACGGGCTGTTGTATTTCTATTTTTCCAGCACCGATCTGCAGGCTCACATGCTGTGGTGGGACGGCGATGGAAAGCATCCGACACGAAACAAAAAAGACGCGAAAAAATATTTCGGCGTGCTTAAAGGTATCTACCGCAAGATGGACAAAGTGCTTGG
>JAGLHQ010000286.1 GCA_023143375.1 Planctomycetota bacterium | reverse complement strand
CAAAACTCATTGCGGCGGTCAATGTCCCGATGAATGCTGTCGGCAAGAACCTTTTCGGTTTTATCGCCGTGGTTCCGGGATGGTTGTCGAATGCAATGATCTCAGCGGTCGCCGGCGCTTTAATGATATTGCTGTTCAAATACACATCGAACCAGAAGGCTATTGGAAAGATCAAGGACGCTATCAAGGTCAACATGCTTGCGTTAAAGCTTTTCAAAGATAACCTGGCAGTAACGTTTACTTCTATCGGCGGACTTTTCAAAGCGGCGTCAATGAAACTGGTATTCGCCCTTCTTCCTATGGTGGTTATGATAATACCTATAACCTTTATACTTGGACAGATGGGCGTATGGTACCAGGCAAGGCCGTTGCTTACAGGCGAGGAGGCCAATGTTATTGTTCGGTTGAACGGATCGGAATACGACGATTTGCCGGAAGTTACTCTTACAAACAGCGATGCGTTTGAAACAACGATGGACGGGTTTAAGATACCGAACAAACGGGAGTTGATCTGGACGATCAGGGCCGGTCAGGACGGCTTGCATAAAATAAATTTTGAAATTAACGGGCAGACCTACGACAAGGAGCTTGCCATAGGCGAAGGCTTTATGCGGGTAAGTGAAATGCGTCCGGGCATTGACGCAGGGCTGGAAGACCTTCTGCTGCATCCGATGGAACCGCCCTTCGGTGCGGACTCTATCGTTAAATCTATTGCGATCGAATATCCAGACAGAATCAGTAAGACCAGCGGAACTAACTGGTGGCTGGGATATTTCTTTGTAATATCGATGATATTTGCGTTTATCTTTATGCCGGTATTCAAAGTTAAAATATAAGGTATAAAGTATATCGAGAAGCAAGTCTCAGCAGATTATTTGCTGCCTTGACCGTACCTGACAATAATACCCGTATCAAGCGGGATTTTATTATTCGCTGTCAGTAAAAGCGCACCTCCATCGTCTTTTCCATTGACACCTACGCTGTAAATAAGATATCCATTATCGTCCCGCTTAAACAAAAGATCGTTACCGGAAAATGGATCCTTCGGAATAACAACGCCGAAAGAAGCAGAAATCTGATCGAGCGAATCGGGATATTGCTTGTTCTCGTTGTAATACTGCTCGCATGAAAACGCAAGCGAGATACTCTTAACCAAAACCTTAATTTGTGCGTTTGCATGTATCGTCCTGGCACATAACTGCTCGAAATCAGGCCTTTGGCCCTCTTCCAATTTCACTATTGGATATAGCTTTAAGGGTTCCGGCCACGGCTTCCTGGCATCCGAGATGAGTTTATCCATGTCGTTGAGGAATATATAAGTCTTACCTCTTCTGTAAAGCCGGCCGAGATGTTTTGGCGAAAGCATAACCGTTTCCGGCATTTCAGGTTCTGTCGTAAAATATTTCGCAGTAATATCTTCAGGCAGATAATTCTTTACAAGACTCAATTGGTATATTCTTTCTGCCATCATGGTTTTGGCAACATCTCCGTTGGAAACCAGTAGTGCGATCTCTTTGCTGAGAACAGCTAAAATTTCTTTCGGCAGCTTATCTTTTGTCAAAAGGGTCTGTATGTCACTGCATGCAAGCAAAATGATCGCGTTTTTGCTGTCTTGTAAATACAAAACCGGCGTAAGGGCATATTGCCTGACCATCCTTAACTGACTTACGATAGACTTTGCCGCCGCAGGATACCTTTTGTTGCGTATATGATCGAGAGTTCTCAGCGAAACAATATAGGCCGCCGTCTGGTTCTGTATAGATATCCCGTGGGCCTGCCTGGACCCGTTTTGCACGTTTATATCATACCGGTACAACGGAAGCGAAGCGGCCTTGTCGATACTTTCAAACAACGGTTTGGCACCGGCAAGATTCTGGTTAACAGTATTTAGCAACTCTTCGGGAAACGGTTGGCCTTCAGGATTACTTTGGACAGTTGCACGATAGACCATATTAAGCTGGGCCACTCCGGGCAGAATATTATTTGGCAGCGCCATCGCTGCGCTTGTGTAATAATCGCTTGCATCTTCACCAGTGACAGTTGCGTTTTTGTCAATACGTGCCATCGCATAAAAATCCAGGGGCTCGCCGCTTTCGGCAATGGCATTGATCTTTGAGCCGAGCATCACTCCGGCAAGATAATTGGCGACGATAATTGACATCAAGCCGGCAATGATAATTACAATAAGTGCCAGTAATATTCTACGCCATAACGGCAGCGGTGCCTTTTTTTCTACAGCCTGATCCATAAAACCTCCATGGCAAAATAATTGTTTTATTTAAAATGTAACTTGATTGTATCCAGTTACTTATGCAAAGTCAAAAACTTAATATCCCGAAACCACCTTATAGTTTCGGCAAAAATCCCATTAAATCATTAAATCTTGTCAAAACTGAGTTTCAGGGCTTGTTGCCCAAATAACTTTCGATCAAAATCGCTTGTTTTTTTGTTCTATGCAAGGCAAAAACCGAGCAAGAGCTATTCTCTTGCGAGGATATTTAACACCGAAGAGGAGAAAAAGGCAAGTTATTTTGGCGTAATGTGTTTGAGTAACACGCCCTTCAGGCTATAATCGCAGGCATGAGTATGATTGCAATAATATATTTGATCTCGTGTCCGATGTTTGTGCTGTCCCTTGGTGCGCATCTTTTTGTAAAACTGAGACTTCGCCCGGGCAAAGACAGCGATCTGGACGATTATTATTACGAATTTGAGGATCAGCACCCCGATATGATCCGCTATGCGAAATGGTCCCGTATAACGTTTATCAGCACAACGATCTTTGCACTGCTTCTGTTCGCAGCAACAGTTCTTTAGAGATATTCGGCAGTCAGCTGCTTTTTGCATCCTGTATTTTGAATATCTGCTCGTAAGCCTTTTCGTAGCCTGCGACCATACAGTCGATGCTGAAATTGTCTTCAACATGTTTTCGGCACGCCTGCGGATCGATAGTTTCTATTCGTTTAACAGCGGCAACCGCTTCGTCAACATCGTTTACTATGAACCCGCTTTTACCGTCTGCTATAACCTCTTTGCACGAACCCCTGTCGTATGCGATGACGGGAACTCCCGCACCGTTAGCCTCTGCCATAACAAGCCCGAACCGCTCGTCCAGTTCGTTAAGATGCAGCACTGCATAAGCCTCTTTGAAAAGTGCGTCCCTTTCGACAGGCCCCACAGCGCCGATAAACTTGATCTGCTCGCCGTCAATGTGCGGCTTAACAAGTGTGTCAAAATATTCCTGATCCTGAACAATGCCTGCGATCAAAAGCTTCATGCCTGCCTTTTTCGCGGTTTCACAGGCAAGGTGTGTCCCCTTATCGGGATGTATCCTGCCGAGAAAAACCAGCTTGTCTCCTCTTTTATCGCCGACGGTCAGTTCGTCAAGATTGATCCCGTTATAAACGGTTCCGAGATAAGGTAACTCCGAATCCCTGTCGGAATCGCTGATCGAAACATAGTAAGTGTCTTTGTATTTTCGATAAACAGCTAATATCTTTGGCGACGAAAAACCGTGTATGGTAGTGATCATTGGCGTTTTGATCAGCCTGCTGAAAGCAAGAGGAATGAAATCGAAACTGTTATGTATCAGGTCGAACTGATCTGCCATTTCCATAACCTCGGAGATATGCAGTATTTCAACGACCTTTCGGTCAGCCTCAGGATCTTCTTCGTAACCTTTATCGATAACCGCATGAAGTTTTGCTCTGGTGATGGAATCTTTTGTTGCAAAGAGCGTAACATCCTTCCAGCCCCTTGCAACGAGACCTTCGCAAATGTTCCCGGCGACAGTTTCCCAGGCTCCATACTTTCTCGGCGGTGTTCGCCATGCAGCGGGCGAAAGAATTGCGATACGCTTTGATCTATAATCCATTTCAAATCTCCTTATTGTTGAAATAGTCTCAATACTGACATGAAAATACTACCGCCCAAAACTCATACCTGCAAGAAATAACTAAAAAAATAGAAACAAATATTGCAATCCGCCAAACCCGGGCTAAACTACAGGTTATAGTTTAACAGCCGAATCGTGGTTTTAAAACGAACTTCCATTCATATATTTGAAAGGTAAGAGCCATGTTGGTAGAAAGATTCCCGGAAAATCCGCTTATCACGCCTAAAGACGTCAAACCAAGCAGAAGCGATTATGAGGTCATGGGTGCCTTTAACGCCGGCGCCACGACATACAACGGCCAAGTGCTCCTTCTTTTGCGTGTGGCTGAAAGACCCATTGACAAAAAAGACGACGAAGAACTTGCCCCGATCTACAACCCTGCAACCAGCCAGATCGATTGTATGAGGATAAGGCTTGACGATCCCGATTATGAACCGGGGGATTCGCGAGTCTTTTATTATAAAAAGAAAATGTATCTGACCAGCATCTCCCATCTGCGGATCGCACGCAGCGACGACGGAGTGAATTTTACCATCGACGAAAAACCTGCTGTCTTTCCGGAAACGGATTACGAGAACTTCGGCATTGAGGATCCGCGAATCACAAAGATCGACGATACATATTATATAGTATATAAGGTCGTTTCAGATACGGGTATCTGCACGGGCCTGATAACAACGACGGACTTTAAGAAGTTTGACAGGAAGGGGATAATTTTCTGCCCGGAAAATATCGATGTTGTTATGTTTCCTGAAAAGATCGATGGTAAATTCTATGCTTTAACGCGTCCTGTGCCCATGTACATCGGGCCGCGGGGTATCTGGATCGCATCGAGCCCGGACGCCATTAACTGGGGCTGCCACAAACCGATTATCCTTCCGCGAGAAGGCGATTTTGACGGAGCAAAGACCGGCGGAAGCTGCGTACCGATAAAAACAAAAGACGGATGGATTGAAATTTATCATGGCTCGGATGCCGATGATAAGTATTCGCTGGCAGTTGCCCTGCTTGACCTAAAGGATCCGACGAAGGTTATCGCAAGATCGAAGAAACCGTTAATGCACCCCGAAGCTGATTATGAAACAAAAGGATTCTACGGGAACGTTGTTTTTTCTTGCGGAGCGATCAGCAAGGATAACGGCGAAGTTATAATCTACTACGGTGCATCGGACGAGCTTACAGCGGCTGCGAAAACAACTATCGACAAGATAATGAGTACGCTATAATTGCTACTTGCCGGCTAAGTACTCATTAATGCCCGCTGCTGCTGTTCTGCCCTGACCCATCGCCAGAATAACCGTTGCCGCCCCCAGCACAATGTCACCGCCTGCATAAACGCCCCCAAGCGAGGTCTTGCACTTTTCATCGACAACGATGTTGCCCCATTTGTTAAGCTCAAGCCCAGGCGTGGTCTGACCTATCAGCGGGTTGGCACCGTTTCCGATCGCGACGATAACGGTATCGACATCGATAATAAATTCGCTCCCTTCGATAGGCACCGGCCGACGTCTTCCAGAATCGTCAGGCTCGCCAAGCTCGTATTTTAAACACTCCATACCGGTTACATAACCGTCGTCGTTGCCGAGAACACGTTTTGGATTTTGAAGCACGCAAAACTCGACGCCCTCTTCCTTTGCGTGGTGAACCTCTTCGACACGAGCGGGCATCTCAATTTCGCTTCGTCGGTAAACGAGATAAACCTTTTCAGCGCCCAAACGAACTGCGGTTCTCGCTGAATCCATCGCAACATTTCCGCCGCCAAGAACAGCGACCTTTTTGCTTATTGCGATAGGCGTATCTGAGCCTTTGCCAAAATCATAAGCCTTCATAAGATTGGCACGTGTAAGGTACTCGTTAGCACTGTAAACACCGACAAGCTGCTCGCCTTCCATCCCCATAAACCTTGGCAG
>JAGLHQ010000285.1 GCA_023143375.1 Planctomycetota bacterium | reverse complement strand
TGAAGTTGTTTGTGCTCTTAAGTGCTTGCCAGACAACTGCCTGGAGAGGTGTCCGAGTGGCTTAAGGAGCCGGTTTCGAAAACCGGTGTACCCTTTTGGGGTACCGCGGGTTCGAATCCCGCCCTCTCCGTTTTTTGTTCTTCGGCGAGTTTGGCCGCAGGCTGGATTTGGCATAGGGTGTTCTGAAAAACTGTTCGCCTGCGGCAAAAAAAGCGTTTGCCGGTAGCTTACGGTTATATGTAATGATTAAATTGCAAGTTATTCAGAGTGCTCTATAATGTATTGCAAAGACTTGACTTAGAGCCGCAAGAGGCGTGTCCATGGCCTTCTTGGGCGGCCTTTAGTACCCTTGAAAATCACTGGAAGAAATTTCGGATATGGTAATATGATAGTAGTAATCGATTATGGCGTTGGAAATGTTAAGAGCGTCACGAATGCCGTTAAATATATCGGCTGTGAGACTAAGGTGAGCTGCGATCCGGCTGACATCGAATCGGCGGACGGGCTTATTCTGCCGGGGGTCGGAGCCTGCGGGTATGCGATGGAAAAGCTGGGCGGGCTGGCCGACGTTATTTGCGATGTTGCAAAAGGCGGCAAACCTTTGCTTGGGATATGCCTGGGCTTTCAGATACTTTTCGATGAGAGTTTTGAGCACGGGACATTCAAGTGCCTTGGGCTTGTCGAGGGTAAAGTCGTTCCGATACCTGCGGGGAGAACTATTCCGCACATGGGTTGGAACTATGTTAAGTTTCCTGAGAGGATGGACCTGTTCGCTGGTCTGGGCGATGGGAAACATTTTGCATTCGCGCACTCTTACTATGCAGAAGTAACTGACGGCGATGCTGTGGTGGCATATACGGATTACGGAATGGATATCGCCGCGTCGGTTCAGAAGGGTAATATTTTCGGGTGTCAGTTCCATCCGGAAAAATCCGGCGTCGACGGTTTGGATGTTCTGCGGAATTTTGAGAAATACTGCAAGGGGGCAACATGCTGACTAAACGTATAATTCCGTGCCTCGATGTAAAAGATAACCGCGTTGTTAAAGGTGTCAATTTTTTGAACCTTCGCGATGCCGGCGATCCTGTCGAGCTTGGCGGTCGCTATAGCGATGAAGGCGCGGACGAGCTTGTTTTTCTCGATATCACTGCTACTATTCGTTCGAACAAGACGATCATCGAACTGGTCGAGAAAGTTGCAGCGAACGTTTTTATTCCTTTTACGGTTGGCGGCGGTATTACGGAACCGGGCCAGATCGGCGAACTGCTTCGAAGCGGTGCGGATAAATGTTCTATCAACACGGCTGCGGTTATGAACCCGCAAATACTTGCCGAATCCTCGAAGCGGTATGGCAACCAGTGTGTCGTGCTGGCTATCGATGCGAGGCGTACTAAGGGTGTGAAAAATAAATGGCATGTTACGGTCAGGGCGGGGTCGGAGCCTACTGATATCGATGCTGTGGATTGGGCCAAACGTGCCGAAGAGCTTGGGGCGGGCGAGATATTGCTTACAAGCATGGATGCCGATGGTACTAAGGCGGGCTTCGATATCGAACTTACGCGGGCAGTTGCCGATGCGGTCGATATTCCGGTGATCGCTTCGGGGGGAGCGGGCAGTCTTGAGAGCTGCTATGACGTGCTTGCCGACGGGAACGCCAGCGCCGTGCTGGCCGCTTCGATATTCCATTACGAAGAGTATACCGTCAAGGACGTTAAGGATTATCTTGCCGGTCGTGGTGTGGCGATGCGGCCTGTTGTTTAGAGCAATTAAATTTTTAGTGTATGCCTTATGCCTGTTGCGGCTTTACCTGGCGGCGTTAGAAAAAGTTTAAGTGCTCTAGCGATCATTTCATGTCGAACATCGTATTGTTCATCGGTTCGAACCATCCGAGATCCATGTCTTTCATTTTTATGTCTGACAGATTCGTTCCTTCATAGTTCCCCATTTTTTTTGAAGCCGCACTTCCATCGACCCATCCGATGTTTGCGCGTCCGCGATGCCTGAAATGAATGGAGGGAACCGGGTCCCATCCGCCATCGGTAACAGGGGTACCGTTTACTACGAAATATCGTGGTTCCGCAAATGAGTACTCCGTAAGATAATCGAATCTTGCCATGGCGGTATCGGCGAACATTAACGTCTGAGA
>JAGLHQ010000284.1 GCA_023143375.1 Planctomycetota bacterium | reverse complement strand
TAATAGCCGCAGCCGGCCTAAACCGCCTCGGCCTATCTGACAAAATAACCGCCATCCTCCCACCGGAAAAATTTGTCCCGGCCCCAGGACAAGGCGCTTTGGCGGTCCAAATTAGAGAAGATGACGCAGAACTTGCCGAGATCGTAAAAAAACTGGACGACAAAGACGCACGGATCACCGCAGAAACCGAACGGCGCATCCTCGCGGCAATGCACGGCGGATGCAGCATCCCGCTCGGAGTACACGCAAGGACAAAAGGCAACGATGTCCTGATCAATGCCGTCATAGCAGATGTCGAGGGGAAAAACGTCATCGAAAAATCGATAACCGTCCCCGTCGAACAAACGCTTGATGCTGCCGATAAACTCGCTCAGGAACTATTAGACGCAGGCGGTAGAGAAATACTAAACAACATAAGAACCGAACGCGATGAGCAAGCCCAATAATATTGATCTTAAAGTCTAGTGACTCTTTTCCCTATGCGATTATTTATCTTTTGAGAAGACCTCGCAATTGGTTCTCTTTTGAATGCTCATCACTATTTTCTTTTACACTTTCAATTTTATTGTGTAAATTTCAAATGGATTTAACTCGGCTGTTACTGAATTGTTTCTTACATTTAGATTCGCCAGATCGCTTTCCATCAGGTCGACAAGCATAGCCGATTTAACATCGAAACTGAAAGACACCCTTGTCTTTGCCTTGGTGCCGTGGCATTCGTAAAGCCTTACGATGATGTCTTTGTTGTCTTCTGCTTTTTTGACGGTATCAACTATTACATGCTCCGAATCCACTGTTATCATCGAAGCGTTCGCTTTATCGTTACAGCCGGCCTTAATTAGAGCCAAAGGCATGTTGAGTTCATATCCCGCTTTTACTACCTTGCCCTCGATGTAATCGCCACTGTGAGGCAAAAGCGAATATGTGAACCGGTGCTTGCCGATGTCAGCTTTGGGGTCAGGGAAGCCTGTGCTTCTTAACAGGTTAAGGTCGAGGATGTTATCGAATACCTGATAGCCGTATTTGCAATCGTTTAGCAGGGCTACGCCGTAGTCTTGTCTTGAAAGATCGACCCACTTATGGGCGGGGCTTTCAAATTTCGAATAGTCCCAGTTTGTGTTTTTATGCGTGTTGCGTTTAACATTGCCGAACTGTATTTCGCATCTTGCCTGATCAGCTTTTACGGTAACGGGGAAAGATGTTCTTAGCATTTTGAATCGTTCCTGCCAATCGACTTTTGTGATAAAATCGACACGTTTGCTTCCTTGAGTAATGATAATGTCCTGGGTCAGGGTCGACTTACCATAAACGTACTGCTGGCGGAGAATTGCCTGCGGGCCGTCCTTAATGAACTTTGAAGACTTGAGCGTGAAGTATTCGACGGGATTTTCACGATAATGTATCGGGAAATCCCACGCGTTTTCGTAGCCCCAGCAGAGGTCATAGTTTTTCTCTCGACACATCGGGGATTCCATGTTCATCTCGTCAACGTAAACGGCAAGGCGGTTGGCAGGAGCGCCGCTTTCTATGACCTGGCACTTATGCTGTTTGTCATAGATAGTCCTGATAGAGCCGTCTGCGGCAAAACTAATTTTAACAAGATCGTTTTCCAGCGAATTTTTGCTGCCCTTAACTTTTGAAAAATCGCAAATACCCTGCCAATCGTCAACTGTTGCGGCACCGATGGAAGGAGCGGTTACCTCTTGCCATTTATTTGCAACTTTCAGCCATTGTGTTCTTGCCCAGGAAAGGTCATTAGATACAAGCAAATTGCTTTTCGGTGTCGCTTTGCCATAAATTGTCTGACGTGCTTTGGCAGTCAGTTGCGAAACATCAGCGAGCATTCTGTCATAACTTTCATAAGACTCCTTGTATACCCTTGTGATCGATGTACCCGGCAAAATGTCGTGGAACTGGTAGAGCAGCATCTCTTTCCAGATTTCGTCGAGCCGGTCCTTTGGATAAGCATAGTTCTTATCCTTTATCATCGCAACAGAGGCGGTTAACTCCAGTTGTCGCAGGGCGATTTCCATTTTTCGGTTGTACCATTTACTTTTTGCATTGGTCGTAAGCGTTCCCGTATGTTTGTCAAGATCGATAGGGCCAACCCATGTGGAGAAATCACCCTGATACGGAGCAACGGATTCAAAGAATTCTTCGACGCCCTTTTGTTTTACCGGCGGCAGGCCGTCAAGGTTCTTTTCCCTTAGCAGTGCTTCGAGATGTTCTTCGCCTGCGCCGCCTCCGCCGTCACCCTGACCGAATAGAACCAGTGTTTCAGGGCAAACCATTTTATCCTTAAATTGCTCCTCGTAAGTGGCGATATCTACCGGGGCCGCGGAACTGTTGTAATGTATAAAAGGCGGAGTATGCGCAAGAACCTTTGTGCCGTCAATACCCTGCCAGTGGAACGCATCGTGGGGATACTCAACAAGCTTTGCCCATGTGTTTTTCTGAGTCAGGAAATAATCGACGCCTGACTTTTTCAATATCTGCGGCAGTGCGGCGGTAAAGCCGAAAGTGTCCGGCAGGAAGCAAACCTTTGTGTCAATGCCAAACTCTTTCATGAAAAATCTTTTACCGTAAAGAACCTGTCTAACGAGCGACTCGCCGGAAGGGACATTGACATCGGACTCAACCCACATCGCTCCTACCGGATCCCAACGTCCCTCTTTGACACGTTTTTTGATTTTTTTATACATACCGGGATAAAGTTCCTTCATCCATTGGTATAGCTGCGGCTGGCTTGCACAGAATTTGAAATCGGGGTAGCTTTCCATAAGTTTCAATGCGGTCGAGAATGTTCTGGCACCCTTTCTCTTTGTCTCTCTTATCGGCCAGGTCCAGCCAAGGTCAATGTGGGCATGTCCGACAGCGGCGATATTAAAAGACGCAGGAGAAGCTCCGCGTTTTGCCATTTCGGGAGCGAGTATCTTGAGAGCCTTTTTCGCTTCGGCTTCGCTGTAATCTTTCATCAGCATTCCGGCATCGGTCAGTGCCTTTAGAATCGTATGATACCTTGCTCTTCGCTTATCGAGCGTTCCGAGCAATTCAAAGAGTACGGCGTAATCGTAAAACAACTCACTCATCTTCGAATTGAACTGAGAAACAGCGCACTCGGCAAGGACGCCTCCGGCAAAACCGCCAAACAGATCGTTACAGCCGGCCTCGATCCAAAGGTCGATCTTTTCGCTGCCCCTTGCGTTATCATTTTTGAGGAAACGATAAACGCATTTTCCGGGGGACCCAAGTGACGGTAGATAACGTGAATTTTTTGACGTCAGTCCCTGGATCGGGTTGCCTGCATCATCAAAAACACAAGCCTCACCGCTTATGTCTATTCGAATAACAATCTTTTTGCCTTTTGCCGAGGCCGGAACTTTTCCGGTGATCTTCATCCATGCACAATCCCAGAGTTTGCCCCACTTTTTGCCAACTTTCAAAGTTTTCTTCTTGCCGGTAGTTTTTTTGGCAAATGGCACGGGCTCCGGAGTTACCCATGCATCGATCTTTAAGTCAGCGACGTGTTTGTATATCGCATTTTGGATGCGATCCTGAAATGTAGACAACACTTCCTGATGCTCTTTGTGGTAATGGTAGACTGTCATTTTGTAATTCCTTGAACACTACGTTATTAGTAATTTAATGCTTTGTCAAACATTGCCCCTATATTCTCTGACGGTATTTATCATTGTCATGTATCCTTCTACGGGCACATAATACGGTATAGAATTACCGGTGCCATACGCAACACCTCCGCTATCTTGACTGTAATCCAGAACTTCAAGCGTATACTTGCGTATGTAGTC
>JAGLHQ010000283.1 GCA_023143375.1 Planctomycetota bacterium | reverse complement strand
AAGATTTTCACTTAACGCCGAAATCCGCAGGCATCGGCACCGGTCCGAATGCCCGTGACATAGGGGCCTTCCCGATAGCAGGAGCAACGGTTTCCGGAGAACCCGGGGCGATTACCCATCAAACCACCGCAACGCTTACGGTCGATGGACCGGGGATCAGTCATTATCAATACCGACTCAAAGACAATGGCGTTTGGAGCGGTGACTGGTCCGCGGAATATACAACCGATACGCCGATCACTTTGACCGGGCTTCAGGACAGCCACAGCTACAGCGTTTATACCAAGGGACGCAGCATCGACGATGTATGGTCCGGCGATCCCGAGGGCAATCCGTCACACACATGGACAGTCGATACCGCTTATTCGCAGTTAATGTTAAGCGAGGTGCTGGCGCATTCGCACGGACTCGATCCGGATATTATCGAACTGTATTGCCAAGGCGCTTCGTCGTTCGATATGGCGGATATGAGTATCACCGACGATCCTTCAGAACCGAGAAAATATGTCTTCCCGGGCGGAACGACCATCAATCCAGGGCAATATCTTGTTTACTATTTGAGTCTTGATCCCGCACACCTTGGTTTTTCTCTGTACAGCAACGGCGAAGGTCTCTACCTCTACGACAAACTTTCTAACGGCGGCGGCTTAATAGATTCGGTTGAGTTCGGCATTCAGCCCAACGGCATCTCTATCGGCAGGGTCGGCTGGGCAAAAGAATGGAAGTTGACGTACCAGACATTCGGACTGGCGAACAAGCTGTGTCCGCTTGACAACCCGAAAAACATCAAGATCAACGAATGGCTGGCAAACGGCCGGGTACTGTTCGAGGATGACTTTATTGAACTGTACAACCCTGGCGTTCAGCCCGTTGACCTCAGTGGTTTTTATATCAGCGACGATGCGGCGGCAAGACCGACCAAACACCGATTAGCAGATCTAAGCTTTATCGCAGGGCAGGGATATGTGTATCTCATCACTGACGATGATGAGAGCGAAGGGGCCGATCATCTGAACTTTAACCTGTCATCCGATCAGGAAACCATCACGCTGATGGACGAAAATCTCAACATGATCGATAAGGTTGTTTACCTTTCCCAGACAACCGACGTCTCCGAAGGACGTTCTCCGGACGGCAGCGATAGTTTCACATTCTTCGACCTTCCGACACCGGGCGTAATGAACAAGACCTTTGTTGTAGACGTCACAGTGATCATCGAAAGCATCTTCCCGATAGACGCATCATGGTCATACTATCAGGACGGCGCAGCTTCCGCCGGTTGGATGGAAGTTGGTTTTGACGACGCAACCTGGGACGAAGGAGATGCACTGCTTTACGTAGAAAGTTATGAACTGCCGGCACCGAAGAACACGCCGCTAACACTTGGCGAAAGCGCGTACTACTTCCGCAGGCACTTTACCATCGACGATCCGAATCTTGTCTACGAGTTGCAGGCAAGTGTCGTTATAGACGACGGTGCTGTATTCTATATCAATGGCGTTGAGGCCTTACGGCACGGTATGGAGGAAGATATAACTATTGTACATGGCACTTTTGCTGACAGAACCATAAACAATGCAACCCTCGAATACATCCCGTTGCCGATCGATGCACTCGTTGAAGGGGATAACGTCATTGCCGTTGAGGTCCACCAGACCACTTCAACAAGCAGTGACATCGTTTTCGGAATGTCGCTTGATGCCTTCAGTATAACAACGACGACGACAGATATCAATCCCTACATCGAAGATGAAAAGGTCTTAGACTCACTAAGGATAACCGAGATGATGTATAATCCGGCGGGAGATGGCGATCTCGAATACATCGAACTGAAAAACATCGGCGCCGAAACGATTGATATTACCGATGTGCGGTTTGTGGACGGTATTGATTATCAATTCCCGGCCATGACACTTACTCCCGGCCAATACGTAGTCATCGCTGCTGACGAAGCTCTGTTTGAAGCACAATATCCGGGTGTTGATGCTGTTGGCGAATATGTTGGCAGTTTAAACAACGGGGGTGAAAGGATAGTTCTTACTCTCGCCAATCCGCCGCTGGAAGCGGCGATATTGAGATTCGATTACAACAATACATGGTATCCGTTGACCGATGGAGCGGGTTCTTCTCTGGAAATAATCGATCCGACTGCTGATCCGGCACAATGGGATGATGCCGAAAGCTGGCATGCAATCACACCCAGCCCGGGTGGACCTTAACGGCAGCAGACAGAGGTTGGTATGAGATTTCTGATCGGCAATATTTGTCTTTCACTTTCCGGTTAACAATGTTCAATTATAAGGGGTACCTACTTCGGCTATATAGTGAACTGGTGGTACGTTTTTGCCCCGCCAGGTGGTACAATTTTACTCCGCCGTTTATAATATCGTAAATATGGGGGTGCAAATCAAACTGAAAAGCAAGGCAACTGTTTTGTGTCATCCGGATTATATATCCGATTTTTATGTAATAGTTTTCTAAATAATGTGTTACTAGTGCTGCGTCATAGCTAAAGA
>JAGLHQ010000282.1 GCA_023143375.1 Planctomycetota bacterium | reverse complement strand
ATCAACACCGACAAAAACCTCGTCATCACTTGTTAATTTTACATTCTTGAAAAACCTGTCAACTTTTGCTAACTTACTCATGGGCCATCCTTTCGATAATGATATTAAAATTCGATTCAATATCATTATATCGACCTGGATGGCCTACATACTATCTCGGTGTCCTCTGTGGCAAAAAAAACCTTTTATCCAGCCACAGGCTGGAATAATTCGTGTTTCATTCGTGTCAATTCGTGGCTGAACTTTCAATAGCGTCATCCATCGTCTTGCTAAGCGTTGGCCAATAAAACTTTTTAATAGCTGCAACACCAATATTCTCATCGGCCCATAGCTTACCATCTTGCGCCCGCTTTATCAAATCATACAGTTTATTCGCAAGCTGTTTAACCGTCCCGTCATAGAAGAACTCACCCGGCCGATCCGTTTCAATGTTCGCAATTATCTGCGGATACGATAGTCTCTCAGGCAGCAGCGGATATGCCCCCGCCGCGATCGCTTCAACAACGCTTATCCCGAAAAACTCATGGTTCGCCGTCGAAACAAAAATATCCGATTCGCACAATGCGTTTATATAATCTTCGCGATCTTCCTGATACCCCCACCGATCGATTGTGTCCGCGAATTCGGTTTTTGCACTATCAAACACTTCCGGGATGTCCTTAAACTGTTCGCCAATAACGCTAATGCGAAAGTCCAGCCCCTTAGTTTTCAGGATATTGATCGCCGCAAAGAAGTCCTCCGGGTTCTTATCATGCTCCCATCTCGCCGCCCACAGTATTCGCGCAGGCCCCGGCGCCCGTTTACTCTTTACAGGCAGCGGATCTATCCCCGGCGGATGGATCGAGCACTTAGTTCCTATCGCCGCAGGCGCACCGTTAAGTTCATTACCCGGCATGCGCTTTAAGAATTTCCTCAGTTCGTAAAGAAACTCATCCCGATGAAACGCCGAGTTAAACCAAACAGCGTCCGCAGCCAGGGCTGTCGTTGTGTTAGTCAGTACGAACTGATAGTCACGCTCGGACTCGAAGCGGAACGGATACGTAAGCTGGTTCTCATGAAAGTAGACAACCGTAGGTATCGCAGCTAAGTTTGGCGGTAGCAAGCCTTTAAACTCCGCAAGGTTCAGCATGTCCGAGCAAAAGATCACGTCGAAGCGATTGTCTTCAAGCTGTTTAAGCTTATCGGCAAAGATAGCCCCCCCCGCACGCATACGCCACTTCCAACTATGCGGCGGCAGCGTAAGAACAGTAAACTCATGACGCGACGCACCAACCCAGCCGTCAAGAAACGCCTTATGCGACCCGCCAAAATATGGTTCCAATGCCAATATCTTCATGGCAAGAGGATACACTAAAGGTGTCAGAAATTAAATATCAAAATGAAAAACTGCGGATTAAACTAAATTCCTGCAAGCCAGTTTTTGCAGTGTTTTGCCAGGTCGTCAATGCCGACATTCCCATCCCCCGTCAGGTCCGCCCCCCAGCAGTCCTGGCATCCTGTTTCAAGCCAATGCTGAGCCAGACGAGCAAAATCAAGATTGTCAACACTGCAATCGCAATTGACATCGCCACTATCAGCCAGCCCTTGGCAAAAGGGATTGGAGGTTCCCCTTGCACATCGAACATAATTATATATTCTTATAACGTCACCCTGCGGCCCGTGCCCGTACGGGTAGTCCGCCGGGTCACCGCTCTTAGGGTCGCTCCGTTGCGCTCCCGCTCCGTGAACATCAAGCAGCGAATAATCATAGGGCGGAAACGGTGCCTGCATCCAGCCGAGTGCTTCCCCAAAACAGACATACGCGGCATAGTTACCATTACCATTGTAAGATTCGTGTGTCGTCGACGTCCAGTAGAACGGATAGTTTGCATATCCGCCTTCGTCGGTTATCGTCGTTACATTGAACACCGGATCGATCGCAGCCGACCCCGTCGTCACCGGCGACCGCGTGTAGTCAACTATCGATTGCAGCTCTTTTGCGTTCGGCATGCGCCAGTCGTCATACCCCGCAAGCGTCAGATCCTCTGCGTAGCTAAGTCCCTGCTCCCAGTTCAGACCCGACCCGCTGTCGTCCTGCTGCCACATCAGCCCTGTCGCTCTGTCTGTTATGGTTCCGTCGCCGTTATCGATAAACTTGTTAACACTGTAATCGCTGTTGCCTCGTACATAGTACACATAAAAGTATTTCTCAGAACCGTTCGGCATCTCCAGCCCGTACCCCTTGATGCGCCCGTCCGCAAAGTTAACCCCGAACGCCGTCGGATCCCCGTGCATCGTAGTGCTTACATACATCGTACTCGATACCATCTGCGCATCGATAAGTCTTTCGCCGGCGTCAGTATCGCCGTACCCGAACTCGAAAAAGTCCGTATCGATAAAAGGTTTCAGGTTCGGACACTCCGCTTCGTTATCGCACATCGTAGGTTCGGTCCCCGTAAAATCCATCAGCGAGTACAGCTCTTTTATATTCGGCAGACGCCAGTCGCTGTACCCCAGGTGGTTGGCGGTGTTAAGTTCATCTGCGTAAGCAACAGCCTCGTCCCAGGTAAGCTTATCGTCAATGTCAATATCACCGTCGTCATTGAGGTCAGGCGTCTGCGTCCACATAAGACCCGTATTAAGATCGCTAACCGTCCCGGTGCCATTGTCCGCATAGGATGGCGTCGCGCCGTCGTATTGCGAATCCTGACCATAAAAAGCTACCGCCTCTAATGGGCACGTGAAGGGACTTGTATTGTCGAAGCATCCCACCTGGCCGGTGTCTGTAACGATGTAGCTAGCATAGGCAGGCCAGGTTAACAGTAAAAGAATAACCGCCAGTGACACAGCGATGCTCTGTGAAGTTGCCTTTGGATGTATCATTTATTTTCCCTCATATATACCTATTACATCGTCTAAGACGAAGCTTGGCTGAAGAATATTGCAAAAAAAATGAATACGGCAGCGCGTAAAAAAAGGCAGGCCCACAGACCTGCCCTTATTTTTTTGTTGCTTAGTTATGCAGCTTCGATGTGAACCTTTTTGCCCTGGAACTTTACAACGCCGTCTTTAAGAGCGAACAGTGTGAAGTCTTTACCCATGCCAACATTAAAGCCAGGATGGAACTTTGTTCCGCACTGACGTACGATGATAGAACCAGCCTTAGCAACCTGTCCTCCATACAGCTTTACGCCGCGATATTTTGGATTTGAATCGCGACCGTTTCTTGTAGAACCACCTGCTTTTTTATGAGCCATGACAACCTCTTAAATACATCTATTAATAAATCTAATTTTCCAAGCCCAATATAGTAGCGATCAAACCGCCCCTTGTAAAGAAAAAATCCATTTTAATAGCGATTTTACACTCTTTTTGTGCCAAATCGGCGAAAATCGCCCAAAAACAGCTAAAAAGCTATATTCTACAACTCCAAACTTATTAGCCCACTCAATTCATTGAAGGGGTTCAGCAAAGGTTCAAAGGGCCGAAAGAGCGTATAGCCGGGGGTGTAAACCCACGAAAAAATGACTAAAAAAAAACGCCGGCATAGCCGGCCTCCATGCCATTAGGCCGATCCAACAGAGCGGCCTAATGGCCCAGCGGAAGCGACCCCAAAGGGGAAGAACTCCGAACTCCGAACTACCAACTAATCTAATACCACCGGTATTAGATTATAAGCATCGCATCGCCGTACGAGTAGAATCTGTATCGCTGCTCGATCGCGTGCTCATACGCTTTCATGATCTTGTCAAGCCCTGCCATCGCCCCCACAAGCGCGAGCAGCGTCGATTTCGGCAGATGAAAGTTCGTCACCATCGCATCGACCACCTGGAATTCAAAGCCCGGCTGAATAAATATCCGCGTCCTCCCATCCCCCGCTTCCACCTTTCGCCCATTAGCCACCGACTCAAGCGTCCGCACCGTCGTCGTCCCCACAGCGATCACTCTCCCGCCTCCCTCAATGCACCCATTGATAACCCCAGCCGTCTTTTCGCTAACGCTATACCGTTCCGAGTGCATATTATGGTCATCGAGGTTTTCCGCCGTCACCGGCTTAAACGTCCCCGCTCCCACATGCAGCGTCACATACACAAGCTTCACACCCTTTTGTTCGATCCGTGCCAGCAGATCATTGCTAAAGTGCAGCCCCGCAGTCGGAGCCGCCACAGCCCCGGGCTTTTTCGCATACACCGTCTGATACCGTTTCAGGTCCATTGCTGCCAGCCCCTTATCGGCATCTCGCTTAATATAAGGCGGCAACGGCGCATACCCGATTTCGTCCAGCACATCATTTGTCCCAGCTTCCGATTCGACCCTTATCAGCCACGTCCCCTCGTCGGTCCGTTCTATCGCCGTTGCCATGCAGTGATCGGCGCCGTTTATATCGCTAAGCACGATCGATTCGCCCGCTTTAACCTTGCGCGCGTTCTTTAGCATTACTTCCCAATCGCCGTTTTCCGTTTCATCGAGCATCAGCCCTTCGAGCTTTGCCCCGCTTTGCCGATGACCGAAGAACCGAGCGGATAGAACCTTGGTATTGTTCAGAACAAGGCAGTCGCCCGCGGAAAGGTAGTCGATAATATCACCGAACCGCTTGTCCGCAAGTTCATCGTTACCCAATGACATCACCATCAGCCGAGACTCGTCACGGGTACTCGCAGGCTCCTGAGCGATCAAATTTTCAGGCAGTTCATAATTTAATTCTTCTGTTAACATTGCCTAACTTTCGCAAGTTTGTTTACGTTTTAGTTTAATGCCTGGAATCCATGCCAATGGATAGCAAAGAAAAGTACGAGATCCAACCATGCCGTTAGCTTAGCAAAGTTTCACTTTATTTCCAAAAAAAAAACGAAATGAAAAAAAAACGCTTAACTCACGCTTCTCTTTTTCCGACATAAAACTTATCGCAACGGGAGTCCTTGGCGATCAACCTGAGTTGAAGTTGACAATAATATAAATTATACGAACCTCACGCCCTGAAAGGGCGTAGGAAATCACGACAAGAATACGGAGGTAGTAGGTGGCACCATCAATCGAAAAGCAGATGTCAATTATAAGTTCTATGGGCAAGTCTGAGATTATAGAGCAAATTCAGGGTTTCAAGGGTCGAGTCAACCTTGATTTTACTCAAGCCTACCTTAACGGGCAAAGCGTTGACAAGCTCCGACACATTCTCGCCGCAGCCATTATTACAGTATCAAAATAGCGATTTACCACCGATAATCCAAAGAATGAATCCCACGCTGATCGTAGATCAGCACCGCCAAAGGCGGCCTGTCTGCTATCCGCTGTACGCTAGTGATTCGCATAAAAAAAGGCCGGTGTTTAAACCGGCCTTGTTGAGGCAACAAACAAATTAAAATAGATATCTAGTTTATTAACCGTCGTCTCAACGTACTACAAAGTTATAAGAAGAAAAAGAGCTATATACTTACACCATCAGTCTACACTAATTATCGAAAAATGCAAGCTATTTTCTATAATATTTTTTCGAAACGCAGTTTAAGCGGCGTAAGGGCGGTTTTTTTGCAAAAAAATCTGCATTTTACAGATACGTAAGCCCTCGGATTTTAACAGGTTTCAGTACGAAATAAGAAAGGCAATTGGCGTTAACCCTATGTTTTAAGGCAAACGATGGAGTTAAATCGGTTTCGACGCAAACGGCTCCGAACTCCGAACTCCGAACCAAAATAATACCAATGGTATTATTTTACACTTACCTTGCTGCTTTTACCGGTTGTTCCCGCAAAATCATCAGCGGCGTTTTGAACATCGCTTCCAGCCTTGCTGCTCCTGCGCCGGCGAGCCGGCTTCAGCGACTTCTGGATATCGTCAAGCTCACCAAGAAGCTGATCGTTTGTGAGCGGTTTTGGCTTCTTTTTGCCTTTATCTTCTGGCTTAGCAGCCGGTTGTTTCTCATCGGCAAACAGCCATCCGCCAGGCTGCTTCAGATCAAGCTCGATCAGGTGAAGCTGGCTCAAAAGACCGTCAGAAAACCCGGCTTCCTTCTGAACCGTAGGCCTCGCCAGCAGCCCAAGCTTGGCTTT
This sequence comes from Planctomycetota bacterium, assembly GCA_023143375.1. Lineage (GTDB taxonomy): Bacteria > Planctomycetota > Phycisphaerae > Sedimentisphaerales > Anaerohalosphaeraceae > JAFGKL01. Next base: position 9,139 of record JAGLHQ010000282.1, on the reverse strand, counting down.
GGCTTTATCCAGTTCTTCCTGATACTGCTGTTTAACAAGCTCTGCCTGTTCGTTAAGCAGCTCCAGTTCAAGCCTGAATTCTTCTTTTGTTTTCGCAAGAAGGGCGTTTACCTGTGAGGTACGGGCTTTCTCTTGTTCGATGGTTCCCCTTTGATCTTCGATCTGTTCTTTAAGATGCTCGTTTTCCTGCCCAAGCTGAAGCCATCTCTTTCGGCCGCGCTCAAGCTGAAGTTGTTTGTTAGCTTTTTTAATACTCAGCCATTGGTTTCTTCCTCGTTCTGTCTCGACCTCAGATACCTTTTCTTTCAATTGCTGCATCAGCCCAAGGCATTGTTTTGCCAACGCCGGAAGATCGGTCCGTGCATTCATAAGGAAGTGGTAATTCTGCCAATCCGTATTATGCGTCTCGCCAGCAAGCATACACACTGTCGTATCCTTAGATGTAGAGTAAATGGTTTTGGGTTTGGAGCCGCTTCGTTCCCACGGCCCTTCGGTGGCCTTTTCGCAGTATTTTATGACTAATCCGATTTCTTCCTTGTTCATCGTTGGTACCTCGAAATTCCCTTATCCTATAAAATATAAGGGCCAAGCGGTATCTCCCGCCCGGCCCTTATCATATTCTTTAGAGATAACGCTTATTTGCGTTTTCTTTTAGCCGCTTTCTTCTTGGCAACCTTCTTTTTCGCGACCTTCTTTTTAGCAACTTTTTTCTTCGCTACTTTCTTCTTAGCTACTTTCTTCTTAGCTGCTTTCTTCTTAGCGGGTTTCTTTTTAGCTACCTTCTTCTTAGCAACTTTCTTTTTAGCGACCTTCTTCTTCGCGACCTTCTTCTTCGCGACCTTCTTCTTAGCGACCTTCTTCTTAGACACTTTCTTCTTAGCAACTTTCTTTTTCACAACTTTCTTTTTAGCTACCTTCTTCTTAGCGACTTTTTTCTTAGCCGCTTTCTTTTTGCCTTTCTTAGCAGCCTTAGCCTGTTTCTTAGCGGGTTTCCGCTTGCGTGGCTTTTTAACCTCAGGATAATTAGGGATCATCGCTTCGATCTCATCGAGCTTCTCAAGCATAAATTCATAGTTCGTGCAAAATCCCATGTTTCCGACATCATCGACATTATCATCCGAGTAGTTGTCGTAATCGCTCAGATCCTTTTGCGCCTTTTTCAAAAGTTCCTGAGGAGTCGAATCCTTATAGTCCTGCTTGTAATACGCGTTGACGCTTTTATAATACTTTCGCAGTTTTTCGATTTCTGTCATACTCATTGGTCGATCCTTTTAATTTTCGTTTTAAACGGTTTCATGCTTAGCCGATCATCGCAGCAACAATTGCGCCAATAAAACAGCTCTGCATCTAGAGTTTCGGCATACAAAACACCTCACTTAACCCAATTAAATAGAAAAAACGTCCTTCAATAACGCACGCCACCTAACCAGAATACTGCTTCCGATAAAAACTTGTTTTCTCCCGCTGTAAACCTCATTAAGAAGAGATCGAAAAAAATTATGCTATGTAATAATCAGGTTAAGTCGCCTTTTTTTTATGACGAAAAAAGGATAGGCGCTCTCTGAGGAAACCGATCCCATTGCGCCGCGTCAGTTTAGTTTATTATGCTTTAAGGAAGTGTAAAAATGGCAAAAGAAGAAAAGGACCAGATTCAATATTATCTTGATAAGATGACGGTTGGCGTCGATGATCTCATAGAAGAAGCCGACAAGGAACAGGATGATTTCGACCATCGCCAGGGTTACGACAGCGACAAGGGAATACCGAATTATTGCGATGGACTCTTAGACGAGCTGGACCAGATCGAAAGCGAGCTCGAATCACTCGACATGGTCATACCCGATAAAAAACCGGTAAAGATCGACGCGCCAACAAATCCGTCGCCAGAGGATCTGCTAAAAACACAACCAAAAGAAACTACCGAAGATACACCGGAAGAGGTCGCAGAAGAAGCCGAAGAAGCAGTTGTCGAAGAAACCGTTGAAGCAGAAGCGACTGAAGACGTAGTAGAAGAAGCCGTTGAAGCAGAAACAACCGTCGAACAAGCAATCGATGATATGCAGATCGGCGATGAAATGGACCAGGAGCCACAACCAGAAGATACTACAGAAGAAGTAACAGACGAAACACCAGAAGAGGAAACAGCAGAAGAAACTGCTGAAGTTACTGAAGAAGAAGCCACAGAAGAGGTTGCTGAAGAAGAAACCGCAGAAGAGGTTGCTGAAGAAGAACCAACAGAAGAACCACCAGAAGAAACTGCTGAAGTTACTGAAGAAGAACCAACAGAAGAACCACCAGAAGAAACTGCTGAAGTTACTGAAGAAGAACCAACAGAAGAACCAACAGAAGAGGCAACAGAAGATACTGCTGAAGTTACTGAAGAAGAAGCCACAGAAATTGCAGAAACACCAGCCGAAGAAGCCACAGAAGAAGAACCTGCTATAGAAGAAGAACCAACAGAAGAGGCAACAGAAGATACTGCTGAAGTCACTGAAGAGGAAACAGTAGAAGAAACTGCTGAGGTTACCGAAGAAGAAGCCGCAGAAGAACCAACAGAGCAAGCCGCTGAGGAAACACCGGCAGAAGAGGCTACGGAAGAAGCGGTAGAAGAAGAGGCAAGCGAAGAAACACCTGCACCAGAAGCTCCCGAAGAAGAGGTAATTGCAGAAGGAGTAACACAAGAGCAAGTTGCCCAAGAGATCGCAAAAGAAGCTACCGAAGAAGCACCCGCCGAAGAGCCCGCTCCCGTCGAGCAAGCCGCCGCGCCAAAACCAACCGTAACATCGACAACATCAATGCCGTCAGCAGGCTTAGGTTCGACAACAATAGTTTCATCGGCCCAGCCGCAAATGATCACCAGAGCAGGCATCGGACCTTTCTTCTAACAGAAAGCTTTTGCAAATCACAAAATTGCCAAATGCCGGCAGAAAAGTTTCGTATCTGGCGGCATTTTTTATGCCACAAATAAATCTTAACCAATACACATTTGCCATCCCAACGAAAGTCATACATGCTTTAGGTGCTGGGATCCATTTCTGCAATTAAAACTTGCATCACATCCTGTTATTCCGGTGAAAGGCCGTAGGATGGGCAGATTTTCTGCCCATGCGGTTATCTAATATCTATTATCTAAACACCGCCGATACGAAGCATCGGCTAGGTGGCAGCTTTTTCCGAAAGCAAGGGATGGGAATTAAGCCGTAGGATGGGCAAATTTTTGCCCATGCGGTTTGACCGTGTGTAAAGGCAACGCACAAAAAAAAGGGCCGCAAGTTATTAACTTACAACCCTTTAAAAAGCTAGCTTTGACTTTTTGCGTATAGGCCAACCGCCGCCAGGGCGATCGTCCAAGTAGCCACCTGCAATGTCAACAATGCCAAACTTTTAACTGGCCAAACTATAATGGCCGTTTGAAGTTTGTATTATCTCTTTGCTCTTGCCGATGTTGCTACCACTTCTGCTGCCTTAACTTTTGCTACTGCACAGACGGCTTCTTCTTTGGCTCGCTTAGCGGAAGCGGCGATCTCTTCGGCTCTCTTGACGGCTTCGTCGGCCTTTTCGACCTCTGCTGTTGCTGCTGCCTCGGCCTTAGCCACGGCCTCTTCGGCTGCCTGTACGGCGCTTACAGCCTCTTCCTGGGCGTACAATACGTACTGATGAGCCTTATCGGCTGCTACGATTGCATCCTGTTCTTCTTTAGCCTTTTCAACTGCTTTAAGAGCGGCTTCTTCTGCTTTTGACGCCAATACGACTGGTGCTGTTTTTGTTGTTGCCATTGTCTTTCTCCAAAATAAAAAACTAAAATTTCGTTTGGTGGACTACACTTACCTGCTACGGTTACGTCACAAAACGTAAACTATTTCAGCTATAATTTCGGCACGAAATCAACCTCACTTAATCACTTTTATAAATCCGAACGCAAAAAAACTCTTTACAGATAAACACCCGCAACAAGCCCAAAAACCGCCTTAAATCACCACCAACCCACAACAAAACAAAAAAACTTCCCACAACCGTCCGATAACTCAATCCCCCCTTTGTCATCCTGAGCGCAGCAAAGCGGAGCCGAAGGACCTGTTTAATAAGAAAAATTCCATCAGCCGCAAGGCTGCAAATGCCGGCAGGCACCTATCCGCTATCCGCTGTACGCTACCCGCTAGATAAAATCCTTGCCCGCTACACAATACTACCTTAGAATGTACCCGCACAGCAACCACAACCCGTTAGGAGGCGACTATGTTAGCGAGATTACACAGCGTAACACTTGAAGGCATCGAGGGAATTGTTTGCGAAGTTGAGGTTGACGTCTCACGCGGCGGGCTCGAACGTCCTGTCATCGTAGGCCTCCCGGACGCCGCCGTCAAAGAAAGCATCGAACGCGTACGCAGCGCCATCGTAAACTCCGGATACAGATACCCCGACACACAGGCACTGGTCAATCTCGCACCCGCCAACGTCAAAAAAGCCGGCCCAGCCTTCGACCTCCCCATAGCCCTGGGCATCTTAGTTACCGCAGGCATCCTGCCCACCGACGACCTGACCGACTGCATGATCGCAGGCGAACTCGCCCTCGACGGACGCGTTCGTCCCGTCAACGGCGTACTGTCGATGGCACTTACCGCAGCCGCTAACGGTTTTACCAGGATAATCGTCCCAATAGACAACGCCGAAGAAGCCGCCGTCGTCCGCGACATAGACGTCTGCCCCGTAGGCACTCTCGCCCAGGCCGTCGGCATCCTGTCAGGCCAGATCCCCGCAGAGCCTACAACCGTTGACATCGACAAGATATTCAACGTCGCCTCAAAATACGACTGCGATTTCTCAGACGTCAAGGGCCAGCAAAACGTAAAACGAGCCCTGACCATCGCAGCCGCCGGCGCACACAACGTAATGATGATCGGTCCGCCCGGCGCAGGTAAAACAATGCTCTCGCAACGCATGGCAACCATCCTGCCGCCCCTAACCTTAGAAGAATCCTTAGAGACAACGCGAATATATTCCTCCGTCGGTTTGCTTCCCAAACAAACCGCGCTTATCGCCACCCGTCCCGTCCGCACCCCGCACCACACAGCCACCGGGCCGGCCCTTATCGGCGGCGGAACGATTCCTCGCCCCGGCGAGTTGTCACTTGCCCATCACGGAATACTCTTCCTCGACGAGTTCGCAGAGTTCCCGCGTAATGTCTTAGAGATGATACGTCAGCCGTTAGAGGACAGAGCCGTCACCGTCTCCCGCGCAAAAGGCTCGGTAACCTATCCCGCCAACTTTATGTTAGTCGCCGCCATGAACCCGTGCCCATGCGGCTTTTATGGTACCGCAAGCAGAAGATGCAACTGCTCTCCGCGCCAGATAGAAAAGTATCTCTCAAGAATATCAGGCCCGCTCTTAGATCGCATCGATATCCATATAGATGTTCCGCCGGTCACCTTTAATAAGCTAAGAAGCCGCGCCGCAGAAACCGCCTCGCAAGAGATAAAACAAAATGTTCTAAGCGCTCGCAATGTCCAGGCAAAACGCTTCGCTTCCGGAAATGGAAAACTAACCAGCAACGCCACAATGACCCACCGCCAGGTCGAAAAATTCTGCACGCTGACAAAAGACTCCGAGATGATGTTAAGACAAGCCATGGCCGAGTTCGCACTAAGCGCCAGAGCACATGACAAAATATGCAAAGTAGCCAGAACAATAGCAGATTTAGACAACTGCCTAAACATAAAACCAGAACACCTCGCAGAAGCAATAAGCTACAGAAAACTTGACAGAAATTTGTAAGGAGCATAGTTGCATGTCAGTAAAAAGAAAAGTTAATGGGAAATTTCCCGAGTTTTGCTATAGGGCTTTCAAGTGCAAAAAATATGCTGAAGATTTTATAAATAAAGGTTGTTTTCGTTTAGGAAGAATTGAATACTACAAGAATATTGAATGTGATTTTCGTCAAGATAAAACGGAAGGTTGTGGTTACACAAAGGAACTTGGCAAAGTTGAAGTATATGGTTATTCTAAAAATACTAATGACCCACCTATACATAAGAAAGTGCAAAGCTATCAGACGAACTATATTAGTGTACATAATCCAAAATTTATCATGTGCATGTGTTTTTCTGATGTAGATTGGGATCATATTAAAAAGCTCGGAAATTATGTAGTTAAGATAGATCAGCCAAAAAAAATAGCTGAAGAAATTAGGAACCATTTGTTCAAGATGGGATTGAATTTCATGATAGAGGGCCACAAGGTTGTTTACGATAAAGGGAAAGAAATCGATGAAACGCTCACAGAAGATGAAAGATATGAACGGGCCTATATGCAAAAGCCAGAAAAATTTAGCTCAGATTGTGAATTCCGCATTGTTGCTATGAATTTAGATGATAATAAAGAAGAGTTTTTAGAAATAAATTTAAACAAATCGCTAAATTATGTTAGTTTGGTCGGGGATAATTAAAGCGGGGAAATTAAAGATATGATGGTTACTAATGACTGAAAGTTGGTGAAGAGGATGAGTGAAAACTGGTCAATGATGCATTGGGATAATAACAAGGGTGAGGCATATTTTGCTCATAGGCCGGATCTTGTGCGTCCAGATACCGAATACTGGCTTATCAGAAAAAAAGGAAATGGCGTTACGTTCCTTAAAGATTTAGAATTTGAAGAATACGAGGATTGCTTAAAAGTATGGCAGTGTGGTTCAGATGAAGAAGTCCGTGCCTTAGAATTAATTATGCGTAAATTAGAAGAAAAACAAGAAAAAAAGGCCGGTAGGAATTATCTCATATTGATATGTATTATCATATTGGTTGCGTTCATCTAAGATATAAATATACAATGGGTATTTTCCCGATAGCCCTTTTAACGACACCACGACCAAACAATGCAAACGGCAATTACAATAATAACTGCCAATATCAATTTGTATTTTCTTTCTTGCCGCTTTTTTATAAGTTCTGCTTCTTCGGCGCCATATGTTTCTTGGTCATGTTGAAGTTTTTTCTCTGCCCGGTTTCGACCCTTTTTTAAGGCTCTCGCTACCAAAAGACCTAAGGTGGTCCAGAAAATTGCACCTAGAGCTATGCTCCCTATCCAAGTAAAGAAACTATGTCCATCAAATAATCCAAGCATAACAATATAATAAGACTTGGGTGAAGTTTGTCAAAACTAAAAATGCCAAGCGCAACTAAAAGAGACCGGGCGCAATTAAAGAAACCGGGAGTCTTTTAGGGAGGAGCGCAACTAAAGACACCGGGTGTCTTTTAGGGAGGAATAGGTAATTTACGCCTCAGGCAATCAGCCCCTCTCATGCCGCAAAAAAGTTAGATATTTATCTAAATTTTCTTGATTCCTCAACTTTTTAGGCGCAACTTAAGGAACCGGGTTCCCTTTTTGGGGCAATAGGCAATTTAGGCCCTGGCGTACGCCTTAGGCGGCAGTAATATCCGCAGTTTCCTCTCCGAACTTCAACGGCGCAACTAAAGACCCCGTAGGTCTTTTCCGGGGGTTTAGGCAATTTAATCGTCTCCGCACCTTGCCTGTCCTGAGCTTGTCGAAGGGAGCGTAAGTCGGACGGCGAGCGCAACTAAACGAGACCGGGACCAATAGTGTTCGGCACGGCGGTTGCTTTGCTTTTCATACAAGCAAAAAAAGCCAGGTAGGATGGGCAGATTTTCTGCCCATGCGGTTTATACTAACCCTGAAAGGGTCAAATGTACCAGCCCAGGGTTAGCGAAGTTACCCTGGGTCAATCTAACAAACCAGACCTTTGCCCTGAAAGGGCTATATAAAATCAGCCCCGCGAGGCGGTTCCGAAATTTTACATTCACAACACTCCCGGCCCTTATACTTCACCCAATTACAAACGTCCTTGGCTTAGACAACAAAAGTGTCAGCAAGCCCTTAAGGCAGTTTTTTATGTTTAATCTTCTGTAACTGTTAAACCGTTTTATCCTGTAATCCTGTCAAAAATTTCCGGCAACAACTCCGAACTCCGAACTATTAAGACCGATAGCCAAGACGTTTCAAAATCACCTGCGACCATTTCCGAGTACTCATCTGTGCAAGAACTAAAAGAACAACAACGATCACCCACAAACCGCTAAACCGGAAATAGTAACAGACTAACTCCATAACAGAAGGCGCCTCAGAGAGACCGGCCGCATCGAAAAGCTCGCCCGGCGTATAGATCGCCCCGGCAACAACGCCCTCAAAACACTCCTGCCACGGCAATATAAACACGAAAGCAAACAGCGAACGAAAGAACCCGCGAGAGATATGGCTTATACCGCCAAGCCGACCGGCAAGCGATATCTTTACGCTCATAAGCAACGCAAGCGTATACGCACACGAAGCGACTATGAGAATAAAGTTGCAAACCTTAATAACCATAACCGCCTGCGCCTTATTGGGTATCACAAGATCGAACACCTCTTTTGCCAGTTCTCTTTTAGGCTTGACAGTTTCCTCTTCCAGCCCTTCTTCCGGCTCCGCCGATGTTCCTTTGGTTGCGATCTCGGCAAGCTTTTTAATTTCCTTATGCTCGTCGCTTTCCTCTACAACAGCCGGCGAAGAATCTGTCGCCTCGACAACCTCAGCCGAAGCAGCAACTTTTTCGTTAATATACCCGCAATGATCCAGCCAGAAAACACCCTGCAAAAGCAATAAACAAACAAAACAAATAAAGAAAAGAAAATTCTTCATCGACTTAAAAACGCTGATCGCCTCAAGACTGTCCGTCGCATCCACCATATCCGGTTTGGTCGCCGTATTATCCATATCAAGCCTCCCTGATTTAAATTCTTCCATATCCATTTCCATAAATATATTTTGCGCTACTTACAGACATTTTGCAATATCTTCTTCACAAAACCTCGAAATATTTAAAACAAAAGCCGCAAACCACGAATCACAAGTCACGAATCACAAGTCACGAATCACGAACCTAACCTCTTATCATTGCTAGAAATAAATTTGTTTTTTCTTGCAAAAGGACGATATATCAATATACTCTTGAAGTTTGTAAATAACGTCAATAATAGGGATTTTGTGCAAAAAAAGGTGGAAATATGAATCTTGTTAAGTGGATACGGAAAAATCAGCGAAAACTTATAACCGTTTTTGTCGTTGTTATCATGATCGCATTTGTCGGCGG
>JAGLHQ010000281.1 GCA_023143375.1 Planctomycetota bacterium | reverse complement strand
TGTACTACGACAACGAAAAGATAACCAGCAACGACATAATGCAGGCACAGAAAAAACTTAATATACTAGCCGATCTTGGCGCACCGACGATTTTGAATAATGCGTTCGGTTCGCCGACGCTTACACATATCCTGTTCCCAAAAGCTGTATCAAGCGTACAGCTTAGCGATTCGCTAAAACAAGCCGTAATGCAGGGACAGCTAAATTGCAGCCTCGAAGACATCGACGAATTCTTCAAACAATCCTCAGGAAGAAGCGAACTCTTCTGGATATTGCTCGACGCAGAAGCAAAAAAAGCAGGATGTGCCGTCTCGAACGAACAGGCAAAAGAAATGCTGAAAATATTCCTCCCCCAGATTAGCCAGGGACGCGCCGATGCAAAAATGATCATCGACAGCATAATAAGCAGGCACACCGCACCGGAAGAAGAAATATTCAGGATCTTTGGCGATCTTATCGGAATAACAACTTACGCACAAATGATAACTGACAGCGAAGATGTCACCAACGACCAGGTCAAGGCTTTTATCGCACGCAACAGCCGACAGCTTAGCGCCGAATTCGTTAAAATATCCGCTGCCAATTTCGCAAAGGATCAGGCACTACCAACAGAAGAACAACTCTATCAGCAGTTCGCAAAATTCAAAAAATACTCACCGGACCGGATCAGCACAGATAACCCCTATGGATTCGGATACACCGTCCCGCATCGCGCTCAACTTGAATACCTGTTCATAAAACGCAGCGATGTAGAAAACACCGTAGACGAACCGACAAATCAGCAAATGGAAGATTATTACCGGCTCAATTCCGGCAAATACACATACGAGGAAAAGATCGATCAAAACGACCCGGAATCAGGCTCCATAACAAATACCAAAAGCTACGCCGAAGTATCGGAAACCATCAAGAGAACGATCAAATATGAAAAAACGCAGGCCAAAGCGGAGATGATCGTCAACGAAGCTATCGAAATAATAGACGCCGGCGTGGCAACTCTGGACTTCGAAAACGCCACAGACGAGCAGATCGCAGCGGCAGCCGGAAACTATGCAGATGCTTCCAGAAAAATAAACTCAAAGTACAAAATCCCAGTACACTCCAACAAAACCGGCTTACTTAGTGCCGCAGACATTGCAAATGACACAAACCTCGCAAGGCTTTCGCTTCGGGGACAAAGCCGTGTGCCGGTATCCATCGGCAAAATAATATTCGCAGTAGATGGAACGACCACGCTTAGTCGATTTGAAGTACCGACACCGAGAATGTTCGAAAACATCGGACCGATCAGGAATTCATACGGATCCATCATCGGTATCGTTCGCGTTATCAAAACCGAAAAAGAATTTGAGCCTTCCGACTTTAGCCTGACATACGACAGAACCGGCGTAGAACTGAAAGAAAGCCCGGCAAGAACAACCTACTCGATCAGGGAACAAGCCGCCCAGGACATCAAAACCCAAAAGGCTATGGATATCGCTGAACAAAAAGCCGAAGAATTCTCAAAAACCGTCGCTCAAAAAGGATGGGACGAAGCCATCGGCGGATACAACAAAAACAACCCGACGTCCATCGTAAGGATCGAAAACATTTCAAACAAAAGAGAAATATCTCAAAAAGAATTGAATATTTTTGAAATGCTTATCGAAGACGACCCATCGTTAAGCGTAACCATTCAAAACGTCCTCATCGACAACGAACAGTTCGCCAGGTTGTCAGCGATCATACCCGCCGGCGAAACCGAAGCCAGGAACACCATGAAGATACTAAAGTTCGAAGCTGGCAAATGCTGCTACATCGTTAAGGACGTAAGCATCACCGGCGTTACCGAAGAAGATTACATCGCCGCCAAAAACCAGGCAGCCCTCCAGACCGAAAGCACCAGCTCCCAAAGCCTTAGCGTAATACATTACCTTCCGAACAACATCCTCAAACGTACATCCTTTAGACCTGCAAAAGAAGTTGAAGAAGAACCGGAAGAAACAGATAACCAAACCGACGGAGCCGTTTAATGGACAGCAGGTCAAAACTTGATCACGGACTCTTCCTTTTGGTAGTCGGACTTGCGGCATGGGTGATCCCGGGCGGAGGACACTTCCTTATAAAGGAACACAAACGAGCCGGCATAATCTTCGCTACAATTACACTGACATTCCTCGTGGGCCTTTACATCGGATCGGTAGGAGTTATCGACCCGGTCGGTTCATGGCCATGGTACATACCGCAAATGATGACATCGCCTGTCGTTGGATTCATGGGACATCTAACCAAAGTGCAGGGTTATCACAGCTACGGAAAACCGGGCGACATCGGACAGATATACACCTCTGTCGCAGGAATGATGAATCTGCTTTGCATTATAAGCGCCGTTTACATGGCATACTGCGGACGAGGCGAAATAATCGGAGAAGAAGATGCTTGATAACTTCGCAAACATGATCGCGGCATTTACCGCACCGGAGCACATCGGTACAACTCCATATTCGATCTTGTGGATGTTCCCGCTGTTGGCTTCGGTTTCGATAATCTACAAAGCCACAAAGCTGCGAGTGATCTTCGTAAAGAAGTTCGTCAAGGAAGTCGCAATACTGTTTTTGACACTAAGCCTGTTCATGATAGGCGTAGCGGTGTTGCTATACTTCGTCGTATGGTTCGTAACCGGATAAAGAATAAACAGTGCCGCACCGCCAGCCTTTCCCACCAAATAAAAACCGTAGACAACAAATAGGGTGGCAGCCTTTTGCGAAGCAAAGGGATGGGCGGATCGGATTTAGGATTTGGCAACATGCAGTTATATTGCCGTTTCGTCATCGATCAGGCCGATATCGATAAGCGCATTATACGCAGCCTGTTGCTCGGCATCTTTCTTGGTAACTCCCCATGCACTTTGATATCGCCTGTGACCTATCACAACTCCGGACTCGAAACACTTGTTGTGATCGGGGCCTTTCTCGTCTAGAAGTTCGTACAATGGAGTTACGCCGAACTGTTGCTGGGAATACTGTTGAAGCATCGACTTGAAGTTTTCCTGATGAGCCTTCGCGTCGGCCGCATCGATAAGCGGACCGAACACTTCTACGATGAACTCTGCTGCCGCTTTGAATCCGCCGTCGAGGTATATCGCAGCGATGATCGACTCGAATACTCCCGCGGCGATAGAACCGTTGATCGCGCGGGACTTGCTCATTCCTTTGCCGACTTTTACGAAAGCCGAAAGCCCCAGGCTGTTTGCGATCTTAGAGCAGGTCTTACGTGAAACAAGACGGCTCTTGATCTTCGTCAGATCACCTTCGAGGTACTCCGGGAACTTAACGAAAAGCGTATTGCAGATCACAAGAGCAAGCACCGAATCGCCGAGAAACTCCATGCGTTCGTTACTTAGCAAGCGGTCGTTGGCCTGGGACGAATGAGAAAGCGCCTCTTCTACGAGGTCGGGGTTTGAAAAACGATATCCTAGCAACTGTTCGAGTTGCTGCAATTGATCTGCTTCCATCTTGATCGTATCCTTAACTAAAGACACAGCCAAGCAGGTTTCGAAAGCCGTCACAGCGACGATGTTCGAAATCGGCTTAAACCATAATACGAATACATTATACTCAAATCGCCGGATAAGTCAAGCGCAAACTTACCCGCAGATTAGATAGATCAAACTGTAAGCTGGAGGCCTGCCAGGGCAATGAACTTGTCCTCGACGAACTCGAAAACGCCGTCCAGCCCGGTAAGCTCGAATATCTTGTGCGTCTGCGTGCTCACCGATGAGATCACAAGGCGGTGGTTGTTCTGTTTCAGTATCTTACGCAGCTTTAAGAGCTTAGCGATGCTTGAGGACGAGACGATGTCGACATTCGACATGTCGATAACGATGTCCTTGCCGGGGTTCTTACGCACGCTGCCGATCAGCGTCTGAAGCTCGTTGGACATGTCCGGCTCTTTAGTAAGATTAATAAGAACAATATCCTCTGACCAATTCTGTGTGCTCATATTTTGCCTCCAAAATTATAGTTACACATATATTATCGGCATTTTGGGAGACAAGATTAGCAAAATCGACAACAGCAGGTACCATTTTCGCACATTTACACGCTTTTCACAGATATTTGCTACGAATCACAAGTCACGAACAATGATATAATCCACAGATTACACAGATTTGAAAAATTTGGGAAGCGATTCTAATTCCTGATCTAATTTTGGGAATTCAGGACCAGTCGGGTATGGATACCTACCTTTATAGCTTCCAAGGCCTTCAGTTCTTTTTAATACAATCTGAGCAACACACAAACCAGGATATAATGATAGTGGCACTTCTCCCTCATTCACCAGTTCTAAAGTCACGCAACCTTTAAAACAAGTATCCACTTTTGTTGCGGTAGCTATAATTAGCCCAGTTCTACCCCAAGTAGACCTCCCGCAGATTTCACCAGAAACATCGTTGGGAAGAGATATGTATTCGATTGATGCACCAAGCACCAATTGATGAGGATGAAGAACGAATTTCTGGCCTCTACTTATTCTAACTTTTTCTTGATATTTATATACATTTCTCGTTAAATCTGTGCTATTCATTACGTCAACTGAGGTTACTTTGGCCCGTTTAAATATTATAAACTCGTGGCCTAAATGAAGGTCTACAGAAGAAGATCCTATTTCATCTTTCCCATTAACCAAAGGCGTAATGACTAACCGATTTTTCTTCAATTCCTGCCAAATCACATTACGTGTAAGAATGCTCATTTACCTGTACCCCTTAGCTATTCGCACTTAAGCATTTCGCTATCCTCACATGCTTTTAACAAAAGCCTTGAAAGTGTATCATATGATAGCAAATCTTGCGTTTCCATATTCTTCTCCCGATATATCTGATAAGCCCAGCCAGCTATCAATATGGCGGGTAATTCTGCGGGCTCTGAGGTGAAATCGCAATCATCCTCCTCGATAGATTTGATTTTTATAATTTCATTTGGAGGTATTCCATCTTGCAAACGTTCAAGCAATTTTGGAATCTGAACCAGTGCTTTTTCGTCTATCCATCTTGGTATTGAATCAGGCAGTTTTGATATAACATAATCATGAGCTTCAGAAATAAGCTTATTCACTTCAGCGTATGCTATACCATTGAGATTGTCCGTACAAACAAACTCAAAACCTTCGTTCGTTTCAAAAGTCTTGCTCAACTCTTCAATCTCTGATTTGAATAATTGGATTATTTCACTTTTTTCACCCCACAGCGTATCTAAAGCATTTTTATCCATGGCATTTTGGCAAATCACCTCAAACCTATATTGTAATGGGGGATAAAAATTATTGTTCATGTCTGGCATACGTTTGTAATCTGAAAAAGAAACATAAGATCTCATGGCTAATAAAGCAGCTGGTCCAAAAAGTTCAGCACAAAACATATCGCATAAAAGCTCGTGAAGTGTACGCTTCCAAGAACACATAACTATTGCATTCATCCGTCCCAATTCTTTCTGGCCAAAAAGGTCATCAGGGTCCAAATCAGGAAAAGCCTTCTTAACTTCAAGTGTTATTCTTCGAGCGACCTCATTTTCCATTTTACTGGTAAAACTCTCGCAACATGGATGGAAAAGTTCATGGCCTATCAAAGTGTGCATTAAAATATTGCTTCTATGTAGCCTAGGTAAAGAAATAAAGCTATACTTGTCAAGATTTCCAGGCAGTGCTTGAGCCCACTGAATACCATAATTGTACAAATTTTTACAGTAAAGAATAGGCGGATAGTCAGGGATGATTTTATTCGCCAAACTTTCAATGGAAGGTGTGAAGCTCCAAGGTACTTTTTGAGTTTGAGCGCCAACAATCCAATCAAGGAAATTTGTTAATATTTCTATAAGTTTCTGCCGTTCAAATATAATCCTAGCTCTATACAAATGTTCTTTTATAGGGGGACTAACTAAAAGCAACTCTTCCCTGACCTTTATTATGCTGTCTTTATTATGTAATCCTTGTTCTCTCAATTTTGATATCAAATCGTTACATGCAAGCGTTGGATACTCTAACACTTCTAGTTTTTGAAGTTCATTAAGAAATGCCAAATATTCATTTTCTACCTGATGAGAAAGGCGAAGAAGTGATGATAAGCTCAAAGAACTATCCCCTATCAAATGTGAATGGTTTTGAATAATCCTTCATGAGAGGGTCTGCCTGTTGAGATAACAAATCAAATAATACCCCAAAAAAGCCCTCCATATGATTTAGCTGTTCTGGTTCGGTCTCGTAACGGATTCCGCCCTCTTTTATGCCGGTTAACGTTTTTCTATAACCATTTAATAAATCATTAACTTTCTTATAATCATCACTTGTTTCTGATTCGCTCCTAAAACTTATATAGACATCTGTCGCCATGCATAAAGGTGAAAATGTTCCCTTAAAAGAACTTACCCCTTCTAAAGTTGTACCTGTTATTAACGCCCCTCCGGCTTGAGCCTCCACCAAGAATTCTATCGCCTTGTCCAAAAATCTACTACATTCTGTAGGAGGCTCTTCATGCCTCTGAATACTATCAATCACACGTTGAACTCCCAAAGCCATCTCCGCTGAATTAATGGTATTCCATCTTTCACTCGAAACCATTTCATTCATTTTCATCTCCTTTTTAAAACTTTCCACAGGCTACTACATACTATACGTTAGGTATATCGTCAAAATCCATATTCTAAAATAGGCCATTTCATATTTTAGCATAACTACATTTGGCCAAAGCATTTAAGTTGCAAAATAAAAAAACATTAAGCCTAAGTCATGACAAACGATTTACACAAAGCTGTTAAAATTGATATTTTCCAAATGTTAAGAAAAAACATCACACCGCAACATTTATCCGTAAAATGGCCAAGCTCAAAAGCCTACGCGTAATTCCTATAAAACACCACTTAATGCATTATAACACAAAGAAACCAAAAAGCTATAAATTTGTGCTAAAAAAGTTAAATATTTATAAAATTAATTTGACTTGTTAATAATATAGTGTATAATATAAGCGTCTCAGCAGAGGCAGCATCGGCCAGCAGGTCACGTCAGGCTAGCAAGCCAAGAACAGCGAAAGTTTCGCAAGTCACAGTGTTGGCAAACACAGCTATTTGAAATAAGAAGATTTCTTTTTAGCGCGGAGATTTTTTCAGATACAAGGCCTAGCCGCAATCGAAAGCGGAGTTGTATTGTAATACTGTGAGCATTTCGATTTGTGGCGTAAACGCAGTAGCTGGGAAAATAAACCGCTAAAAAAACGTGTTTTTAAAAACTGACCCCTTTTTTGGGCTAAAAATGG
>JAGLHQ010000280.1 GCA_023143375.1 Planctomycetota bacterium | reverse complement strand
ATACCCATGGGCCCGTCATTTGCCGCGAACGAAACGATTGGCGGCGATATGCCTTTTGTGCCCATTAAAACGACGATAACAGCGTAAATCAGTGCCAAAAACGGGATGATAAGCATTATTCCGCATGCGTTGCTCACTTTATCAGGTGCCGGTTCGAAGTATTGGCCCATTGGCCTTGCCTCAGATCCCTGCGGTATTACAGCGCTGTCGCCGGCCTCTTCAAATATCTTGTCCGCTTCCTCTGCCATGTGTGATTCTTCCGCGGTCAGCGGAGCCTCGGCTACTTCGCCGGCGGTGGGCAAAATATCGTCCAGAACCGCACCAAGAGACGTATCGTCTGCCTGAAGTGAAAGGTCCAGAAGTCCGGAACCGCTTCCGATGCTGTCCATGTTAAGATCGTCGTCGAGGCTTCCAAGACCGGTCGAATCGGTCTCAAATGCCGCAGTTTCGCTTTTTGTGTCGCTTGTAAGCTTGTATTCGTCATCGGTATCAGCCAGAACGTTTATACCCGTGGTCCCTACATTCGTATCTGCTCCGCTAAGCTCTGCCAGATCGATATCGTCACCTATTCCCGAGACGCTGGGTGCAAGAGGAGCCGTATCTTCGCTTAGAGCGTCAAGATCGTCGGTTTTTTCCATTGTCTCATCCAGAAGCAGCTCGATCGACGAACCTTCCGACGATATGTCAAGGTTAAGCTCTTCAAGGTCGAGATCGTCATCCTCATCGCCGGAGGCCAGGGAGACCAGTTCATCTTCGTCGGCGGTCGCAGGTGACGGAACATCGTCGATTGTCAGCTCTTCGTCATCATCAATTGCCAAAGGTGCCAGGTCTTCGCCATCATCGGCTTCCAAAGCTATCAGTTCATCTTCGTCGACAGCCAGTTCGATCACATCTTCGCTCTCAGCAGCGAGCTGCTGAACCTGCTCGACTTTAAACAAAACCTTATCGCCGTCACGGAATTCTTTGAGTTTTCCGTCTTTTACGAGCTGGGTGACCTGCTCAGCGGTGATTGAGAGTTGTTCGACTACCTCTTCTAGCGAATAAAACATTCCTGCCATGATCGTCTCTTTTCCAGTCCGGAAAACTGACCGAACTTAACCTCTGATTATATAAACAGTTAAAGCAATCTCTCTTCGGCGGGGATACACATCTTCCCCGAAAATTGATACCAATACTGTCAACTACGGTAATTTACGCCCGGATGTTCGTTTTTTGACACTCTAAATGCGATTGTTACGAACGTTCCGGAATCTCTATAAATATCGGCAAATAATGCTTTAACAGCCAAATTATACTGTTGAAATACCATTTT
Organism: Planctomycetota bacterium; assembly: GCA_023143375.1. Lineage (GTDB taxonomy): Bacteria > Planctomycetota > Phycisphaerae > Sedimentisphaerales > Anaerohalosphaeraceae > JAFGKL01. The sequence goes on along the minus strand of JAGLHQ010000280.1, from coordinate 3,986 downwards.
GCAAGCGTTTTTTTGCCGACATAACCACTCCGCAATACTTTTTGTGCCTTTTATGATAGATTTGTCGGTCTGATAGCGGCATCAATTTGCTGTGAGACAAAAACCGAGCTTGAATTTTGAGTGTTTTTCGGGTCTAATAATACCATGTCGAAACGTATACTACTTGTGAACCCGCCGATATACGATTTTACCGCGTACGACTTCTGGCTAAAGCCGCTGGGATTGTTGTCCGTAGCGGGTCTTTTGCGCGGACATGCCGAGATGCAGTTGTTTGACTATCTGGACAGATCGCCCGATCAACAAAGCGATGATTTCGGAAGGGGCAGCTTCAAGTCGACCCGTGTTGAAAGGCCCGGGTTGTTCGATGACATTGCCCGCAACTATAACCGATTCGGAAAACAGCGATCGGAGTTTCGTGAATTTCTTAGCAACAGCGGACGATTTGACTTTGTCCTGATTCAGACAGTGATGACATACTGGTACCAGGGCGTCAAGGAGACGATCGAAGATATAAGACAGTATTGCCCCGGCGCCAGGATCGTTCTCGGCGGCCCGTATGCGACGATCTGCAACTCGCATGCAAAATCGCTCGGCGCAGATCTTGTGATCAATGGGACCGACCTTCGTCCGTTGTGGCGGCTGGTCGATGTCATTCCGATGAAATATCAGAGCCCGTTCTGGGAGGGGTACGAAAACCTCGAAACCGCGGCGATGAAACTTACGCGAGGATGTCCATTCAAATGCACATATTGTTCGGTGCCGAATGTGTATCCGGAATTCGTTCCGCGTTCACCGATCAACTGCGGAGACGATATAGACTTTTTACACAAGCTGGGTGTAAAGAATGTTGCCTTTTACGATGATTCGCTGTTGTATCATCCGGACAGGATACTGGTACCGTTCCTGCACTACGTCATACAACAGCAGATCGAGGTGAACTTTCATACGCCCAACGCACTGCACGTACTTTATCTTCGTGACGAGGTCGCAGAGCTTATGGTCCGTGCCGGGTTTAAAACTTTCTATCTGGGGTTTGAGAGTATTTCCGAGGACTTCCAGAAATCAACCGGTTCAAAGCTCGGTTCAAAGGACCTTGTACGCGCCGTGGACAATCTCAAGGCCGCCGGTGCCAACCCGAAAAACATTATCGCGTACGCATTGATGGGACATCCGGATTCCGACATACAACAACTGGAAGATTCGCTGAAATTTGCCAACAGCCTGGGCATAAAAGTGATGCTAAGCGAGTTCTCACCGATACCGGGAACACGCGACGGCGATAGGTGCAGCAAGATGACCGATATTTCAGAACCGCTTACTCACAGCAAGACAGCATTTCCGATACGCCTGCTCGGTAACGAAAAGGTAAACCGGATAAAGGATCTGTGCAGAACGCTTAACGGCGGCCTGGGGGCAAATATTTCAGACAATCAGTAAGATCGAAACCAATGATAACCCCGAACGGGCCAAAGATGTTAGCCCCCGTCACTGTCGGGGCTTGATAAGTTCGTAGGATGGGCAAATTTTTGCCCATGCGGTTTGATGTATTCCGTGTTGTCATCCCAGCCGAAGTCGTAGATGCCTTAGGTGCTGGAACCCATCGTAACGGTTGGGTGGCAGCCTTTTCCGAAGGAAAGGGATGGGCCGATCCAGAGCCTGCCCTGAGCGAAGTCGAATGGGGTAAGTTCGAAGGACGCCACCCTGGGAAAACGTAACAACAAAAAACCTTTGCCCTGAAAGGGCTAAAGAAAAAAAACGTATAAGATCACATTAATGATAAGACTAACAGATATATCATTGCCGTTCGATCATAGCCCTAAGGCGCTTGCTGCTGCGGTGCTAAGGGCACTGGACATCGATCAAAAACAGCTTGCAGACTTTACCGTTGTTCGCAGGTCAATAGACGCTCGCCGCAAGAATCACATCGTGGCAGTTTACACAATAGATGTTAAAGCCGAGAACGAATCGGATTTGCTGGCGAAATTTGACGGCAGCAACCGGGTAAGGCCCGCGCCGTCTGTGGTTTACCGGATGCCCGTTGCCAAAAACATCCCACCCCTTAGCCCGGTAGTAGTCGGCACCGGCCCGTGCGGATTGTTCGCGGGGCTAATACTCGCACAGCTTGGGTTTAAACCGCTCGTCATCGAAAGAGGAAAAGATGTAGATGCGAGAATAAAAGACGTAAACAATTTCTGGCGAGATGGAAAGCTCAACGCAGACTCCAACGTCCAGTTCGGCGAAGGCGGAGCAGGTACCTTTTCCGACGGCAAGCTAACCACGCAGATCAAGGACAAGGCCAATCGATGCCGAAAGGTACTTAACGAATTCGTAAAAGCAGGCGCACCCGAAGACATCCTCTACAACGCCAAACCGCATATCGGAACCGATAACCTTATCAGGGTAGTAAAAAATATTCGCAAAGAAATAATCCGCTTAGGAGGTGCGGTTCGTTTTGAAACGAAGATGACCGGCATAGAGATCAAAGACGGCAAGGTGATCGCAGCCGTCGTTAACGACAGCCAAACCATTGAAACAGGGAACATCATTCTTGCCCTCGGCCACAGTGCAAGGGATACGTTTCAAGAGCTGCACGCATCGGAGGTTCCAATGCAGGCCAAGCCGTTTTCGATAGGCGTGCGCATCGAGCATCCGCAGGCACTGATCGACAAGGCGCAGTATGGAAAGTTCGCAGGGCACGCTTCGCTCGGCACAGCCGAGTATAAGCTTGTCGCCCATTGCTCAAACGGACGCAGCGCATATACATTCTGCATGTGCCCCGGCGGACGCGTTATCGCTTCGTCATCCGAGCCGGGAATGCTCGTCACAAACGGAATGAGCGTTTACAAACGCGACCGGACCAATGCAAACAGCGCACTGTTAGTCGGCGTTACCCCCGATGATTTCGACGGGGAAAGTCCGCTTGCAGGCGTTGAGTTTCAAAGGAAGTGGGAGCGAAAAGCCTTTGCTCTTGGCGGAGGTAACTATTTCGCACCGGTTCAGCTTGTAGGCGATTTTTTAGCGGGGGTTGCCTCAAGTTCTATCGGAGAGGTTAAGCCAAGCTATCAGCCGGGGACGATTTCCTGCGATATTGCCGAGTGCCTTCCCGATTTTGTCACCGAGACGATCAGGCTGGCGATACCTGAGCTTGACAAAAAGCTAAGAGGATTTGCACGCGATGACGCGGTGATCACTGCCGTAGAATCAAGAAGTTCCTCGCCGGTAAGGATACTGCGCGACGAAACTTTTCAAAGCATCGGGGTAAAGGGGTTGTATCCCGCCGGCGAGGGCGCAGGCTATGCAGGCGGAATAATCTCGGCTGCTATCGACGGCATAAAAACCGCCGAGGCGGTTATTGCAGAGTGTCCTTAGAAGCCGTAGCTGATGCAGGCATCGTAGAAGCAGCAGTCGCATTGATCGCATTGCCCGTTGCAGCTACCGAAACAAGGCTCGTTGCCCTCGGCACGTTGAATGTCGAGGATCACATCGATATTGCTCCTGCCTTCGGTCTCAACGCCGAGGTATTCGGCTTTTTCGTTAACCCACTCAAGGCCCGTATCGGTACCAAACAGCTTGCCGGCAAACTTTTCAAATGTTGCGAATAGTGTCATCGTTTTCTCCAATTTAAAAAACATTTATGTCTACCAAATTATCGGCGATTTTTGGTACCAACCTAACCGGCTTTTTGGAAAAAATGACAATAAGATTCCGCATGGGCAAACGAGTTGCCCATCCTACGGATTAGCCTGACTTGCCTGCTGGCGAGATATGATCTCCTTGGTCTTCTGACCTGACTAACCTTGCTGGGTTAAGTCGTATTATATTATACCATGAAATTTTCGGGATTCAAGAAAAAAGTTGGATATTTATCTAACTTTCCTTAAAAACACAGCTAAAAGCTGATAACCGAGTTCTTAAATTGCCTATTGTAACGAAACTAGACCCGGTCTCTTTTAGTTAAAATGGGGGGCATGGTGTTGTAAGTGCTT
>JAGLHQ010000028.1 GCA_023143375.1 Planctomycetota bacterium | reverse complement strand
GGTGAAACGGATACATTAAAAGTGTACATAGAACACGGTGCAGCAGCAGCAGAGACAACACAAGCGTGTGTGTTCAAAGTCACGGACGTAAGTGATGCTGCTAACTACGATACTGCCATATCTTCAATCCACATGACCGCGCCCAAGGCATGTATACCGAACACGTTCAGGCTATCGGGGCAGTGTGTATTCCCATGTAACCCATACGGGACAGGTGAACTTGAACCATTATGTTGCACGACCGATGAAACTTTGCAAATGGGGACAGGCGGAGACTTCGGTGGATGGTATTGTAAAGAGAAAGTCGTAAGTGATGGGCCGAGTTGGTTCGAAAACCTGTTCGGTGGAGATGATAATGGACTCCCGTCTTTAAACGTAATACTGATTGGTATCTTGATTATAGTAATGATTGTAATAGGATTACTCATGTTCTATGGGATACTAAAAGCCGTCATAATCAAGAAACTAACATGAGGCACAACAATGCTTACAAGCGATAAACAAAGCCAAGATAACGCCATTACAGAGCATGAAAACAATATCGAATGTGTACGCATAGACGCAGAACGTAAAAAAACGGCGCATTTGGTTTCAGAAGGACATCATGTAGATCCACCCATGAAATGGTTCAAAGAAAGGTGTTTGCAGGTTGATAGAGAGCACCCCAACATAACAGTTCATCAAAGAAAGGTGATGGTTACTGGTATATGGGACAGAATGACCAAATCGGGTAAAATGGATGTTATTAATGAATATGTAAGGTGGAGTTTGAATTGAAAAACGGCGCCACACAGACAGATGCCCAACGTAGAGCAATGTTTGCCAGACTGAACGCCGGAAGATCACAAGGTGCGATCAATAGAGATTTATCTGTGAGGGCAGCCGACACATTACCAAATACACCAGAAAACGTCAAATTGTGGAAACAAAACCCACGGAGGATTGACATTGAAGGGATTGATACACCATCTGACATGAAAACCGTCCTAATTATACAATCTGCGAAACCATATCCGGATGGTTTGAAGATTGGAAGCCGTGAAGAGTTTTATGATGAAAACTTTTGGTACGATCCAAAACGTGGGCGACATCCAGCAAGCGGTTCAGGCAGATTACCAACGAAACACGTTCCGTTTTACGAAGTTGTTGATGTTGACGGTAAAAGTAAATGGAAAGTTGTAAATCCTTACACAGATGAAATCAAATATTATCCATACGGTGAGCACAATGCAGTGAAGGCTTACTATGATGGACTGTATGATGATTATTTAAAATCCGAGGGTGCACCAAGGGCACCAACCGAATTTAAAACCGATGCAAGCCTTCTAAGTAAAGAACTGCTTCGAAATGCGCACTCCGGCACAAGCTTCGATCCTGAAAAGAGAGCCGAAA
>JAGLHQ010000279.1 GCA_023143375.1 Planctomycetota bacterium | reverse complement strand
CCCGCCAGCAGCGATATCAAAAAACTCATAATCGCCGCGATAGCACTGCGGAACATAACATCCTCAAACGCATAGAAGCCAAGCTTGTATGTAAGCGACTCTCGTAATGTCCATAGCAGATGGTATATCAACTTTTAGATCCCGATATTTCTTTCAGTTTTTCGACGGCCTTTTCCAGCCCGACGCTTCGCGAGCCTTTTACCAGCACAACATCTTCGGCTCTTATGAATTTCGGCAGATTGTCGCATAGTTGGTCACAATTTTCAAAGACTTCCCGGACAATTCCTTCTTTTCCCGCATCTGCCGCACTGTTTACGACGACATTTCCAAAATCTCCCACAGCCAGCAGGACATCAACCTCGTTTTCGGCGATATTTTCACCAAGTTGACGGTGCAACTGTTCACTTTGCTCGCCAAGCTCTGCCATCGTACCGCATATAAAAACCTTTCGCTCCGCGCTGCTGGTTCCCAGATCACACAAACACTCGATAGCGTTTCGCATCGAAGCCGGGTTAGCGTTATAGCAATCGTTTATTACCGTTAGCATTCCCGTCCGCACAACGTCAAGCCGCATCTCCATGCTTTCAACCGTTTTCATCGCCTCGACAAACTTTTTTTTCGAGACCTCGAACTGTTTGCACACCGCCCACGCTGCCAATGCGTTGTAAAGATTGGCTCTGCCTGGCAGCGGGACGCTTACTGTCGTAAGTTTTAAATTAAACGCCCCGCTCAGGCCGGACGTTTTAAAATCTATGCCGCGTACATTGCACTTTTTACGCTTGCCGAACGTGATAAATCTTTTATCGAACGTCTTACAATGTTCTACTAAATCTCGTATATCGCCGTTGATCAGGAACTTGCCCTTTTCCCTAAGCCCCAAACATATCGACGCCTTTTCTTTTATAATGTTTTCTATGCTGTTTAGTCCCTGAAGATGAGCAGGGTAAACATTCGTAACTATCGCGATATCGGGGCACGCTATTTTTGTAAGTTCTTCGATCTCGCCGGGATGGTTGCTGCCGATCTCGGCTATGATTATTTCGGTATCTGCGTCCGCTCCGAGCAGGGTAAGCGGCAAGCCGATATTATTGTTAAAGCTCTTCGGCGAACGGTGACATTTATAATGACGTTTCAGTACGTGATAGATCATCTCTTTGGTCGTTGTTTTTCCCGCTGTTCCGGTTATCGCGATCATTTTATAGTTACCCTGTATGCGATACCAATTGGCAAGTTTGCCGAGTGCCTTAACAGTATCGTCAACTTTCAGCAAAGTTCCCCCACAGCCGGCTATATCTTCCGAGACGACCGCACACGTCGCCCCCTTTTCAAACGCTTCTTTTACATGGTCGTGCCCGTCGAAGATTTCGCCTTTGATCGCAAAAAAGCAATCCCCTTGCTGTACTGTCCGCGAGTCTGTGCTAACCCCCGTAACATCGCCGTCAGGGGTGCCGGTTACGTTATTGGCGATGATCCCTGCTAAAGTTACCATGTCTATTGTTTTCATTTAAGTGCCCTTAAAACTTTTCTTGCGACTTCGCTGTCGTCGAAGTCGGTTTTTTTATTGCCGATTACCTGGTACGTCTCATGTCCCTTGCCGGCTATAAGCACGATGTCGCCCGCTCCGGCACTTCTTATCGAAAGCTCGATAGCTTTTGTTCGGTCGGATATGATAGTTATATTTTCCGCATACGGATCGTTAAACCCCGTCAGGACATCGCTAATTATCTCCTTCGGATCCTCTGTCCTCGGGTTATCGCTTGTTAAAAATATAAGGTCAGCCTTTTCCTGGGCAACTTTCGCCATCCTCGGCCGTTTGCTTTTATCCCTGTCGCCGCCGCATCCGAAAACTACGATAAGTTTGCCCCTGCATATTTGCCTGAGCGTATCGAGTACATTCTGCAATGCGTCGTCGGTGTGCGCATAGTCTATTAATACCTTGAAGTTTTGCCCGCACTCGACAGGCTCAAGTCTGCCTGGCACCGTCTCCAACGCTCCCAATCCCTTTGCTATAGTTTCAAGATCGATCCCCGCTGCGATGCAAAGGCCGGTTGCTGCAAGCTGGTTGCTGATGTTATGTTTGCCCAGAAGTTTCGTTGTAACCTTTGCGTTTTTGCCGTTGTATTTAAGATCATAAACGCAACTTTCTGTGTCGATAGATTCTATTGCCGCTGTTATGTCCGCATCCTCGTCGATAGCATAGTACAGGACAATCGCTTTGGTCTGCTCGACTATTTTTTTGCCGAACGGCGACTGGGCGTTGGTTATCGCCGTTGCATTTTCGCTCAGGTTTTCAAACAGCAATCTCTTGGCTGCGAGGTAATTCTCTTCGGTTTTATGATAGTCCCTGTGGTCGCCGGTCAGGTTTGTAAACGCTGCGGCTTTAAACTCTACCGTTTCCAAGCGATCCTGGGCAAGCGCATGGCTGGACGCTTCTGTCACCATATATTTTGCTCCTGCCCGCACCATTTCATTGCAAAGCCTTGCGATGTCAGCCGCCGCCGGCGTCGTCAGCATCGCTTCGCTTACTCCGCTGCCGGTGTCATATTCTATCGTCCCGATAAGCCCGCATTTTTCGCCGGCTGTCTTTAATATGCTCCGCACAAGATACGCAACCGTGGTCTTTCCGTTGGTTCCGGTAACGCCAAGGTTGATCAGTTTCGCCGACGGGTTCCCATAGCTTGCATGTGCAAGTACTCCTAATGCCTTGCTGGGGCTGCTTGCCGTTAAGACAGTTGCCTTGTCGGTTTCATATCCACTTTTGCATACGATGTACTTGGCACCGTTTTCGATAGCGTTTGCGATAAAGGAATGCCCATCCTCGTTGGCTCCTGTTACCGCCACAAATACATCGCCGTTGTCAACCTTACGCGAGTCCGCGCACACCTTACCGTTAAATTCATCCTGCTTAACCAACGATAATAATTCGTCAAACGTCATAATTTCACTTGCTTGCAATTTGAATCTTAGTTTCGTCCTGAAGCAATTTAATTTTTCGTACTCGCTTTTTGTCTGTTGCGGCTTCGGCTGTCGGCATCATAATTACTTGCAATATTTCTAGAAGCTTACGCCCTTGCTTTTTTTGTCATCGGCCCAGTCAGGCTTACGCCCGATCATAACTTCCTTGGTTTCCACATCCTCAAGCCACGTCGCGTAGTCTTTAGCGGTACCTAAGGATTTTTCCAGCCATTTCAAACGAACCTTATAAGTTCGTCCCGCCTCTGCTTTGAACGTTCCGCCCGTTCCGAAATTAAAATCCCAGAAAAACGGATCAAGCGTCCATCCGATATCACGGATCCCCGGCCGGACCTGAACATGAACATCGTTTAGTCCAAGCTTCGGCAGCTTAATGTCAGCCCCGTCAACCTCAAGATAGCAATTACCGTTGATCTCGATCGTTGCAAGCTCTTGAACAGCGACATCCGGACCAATATAGCTCTTAACCAATGTATTCTCAAAGCAGCCGCCCAGCAAAACGCTTAGCGAGCAGACTCCCATAATAAATGTCACTGAAACCTTCATCTGCATCCTTTCCAAAAAGGCAATTCTAACACACGTATTAGAATGTGCAGAACCTCTATTTGCAAGGATAATCGCCGGTTTCATGGACTTATACCGGATGTGCGTAAAAGTTGGGTGTTGATGTGAGGATTATTCTGCGTAGACCGATTAGTCAGCCCAGCCGAAAGGGCGATTCAGCAACGGAGCCTGTCAGAGTTTATCCCGAACTCGCTTTGGGAATGAACATCGGGAAACTACGAAAGATGAACTTAATACTAAATAGTCTTAATTGCCCTTATGCCGTATCTTGACGATCTTGTCCAGCGTTTCGTCGATCATTGTTTCGATCCGTCTTTTCTGTTCGTGGGCCAGCGGTACTTCGTCTGGGTTTTCAAATACGATATCCACATCGGCGCCTACCTTGGCGAGTATCCTGCCGATATTATCGATAGCCCGTGCCGTGTAATTATGTCCCAGTTTGTCGCTGCTCCATCGTCCGATCTTTTCATACTCCATCCGTGTTTTCCTTTTGAAATTAATGCCGCTGCACAAGTAATTGTCTTATAAGAGTCAAAAGAGAGAAAATAAATAAATTTTCCGCCACCGATGACAGCGGTATGTCACTGAGAGCAAAGATTTCAGGGTTTAACACGAAATAAGATTTGCCTGACTATGGAGAACGAGAAAATAGTCCGAACTATTCTCTAAATGGTGTAATTGCAGGGCAGGGTGCCTCAGAGGCAAAATTCAGTTCCCCGCAAATCCGTGATGAACCTTTTTTATTCGCTGCTTATTTGTTCGATAAATCGTTCTTTTTCGCAGACTATGCTTTACGTAGCAAACTAACGGGTCATAATCTTATCACCCTAAAGGGCAACACACCCTAAAGGGTGTCGCTGCTCATTTGTTTAATGAATGCGTCCGCTTCTGCGATAGAGCTGTTCATCTCCGCGATAAGCGATGCGATATCAGACTCAATCGCTCCAAGCTCCTGCTGTAGTGAAGATATCGCTGCTGCGTTGAGGTTATGTTTTAAGAACAGAACATGATCGCTAAACGCTGTCAGCACCGGATCGACTTTCGTCTCTGCCTTTCGCATCGCTGCCATTAGCCCGTCATAGTCCCGCCGGGTTTGGGTCATTTTCTTTTCACTGGCAAGCTTTAGCCTCTGGCTGGAGTATTGTTCAAGCTCCTCGCTCCATTCTTCAAACAACGCCTCTGCCACATCTTCAACCTTATCGATTCGGCTTCGCATCGTTTTGGCTTTCGAGGTACTCACGTCGAATTCGTGTTTTAGCTGTTTGTATTTCGCTTCCAGATCGCCGCCTTTAAAGTTAGCAACCTCGGTAAACTTCTCAAGCGCCGAGGCGAACTGCTCCTTCGTCTGTTCCTGCGCATCGCGAGCGTCCTCGACCCGATCGACAAGTATGTCCCGCTTATGAACCCCAAACCCCTCCATCGTATTGTAGTAGACGTCCTGACACCCGGCATTTGTCAGCAAAAATAAAGTAAGAAGCAGAATATGTTTTTTCATTTTCAATCCCTTTAAAAATTATTTTATTTTAACTTATTGCCGAATTTATAGCAGCCGTTAGCGTATCAGGTTCGTCGGTCCCAATACACAGTTCCTTGCCGTTTTTTAGCTTAACTTCTACGGCATCGAATCCGGATACATTATAGACACATCCGTTGCCGTGACAATGTATCCCCCATCCGTCTGCGATAGTGGTCCGTATTGTTTTAGCTGACAATATTTCGTCAAGGGTGACCGTTTTGTTGATCACGCCGGGCCCGAACCAGAATTTTAATTCGTTGTTCGTTATCTCGATGGTGAGACTGTGAAATAAATATGTGCATGCCAGCAGAAGTGTGATAGTGCTGATGCCGATTAAAGTAAAGAGAACCGGTATCTCTTCGGCTTGTTTTTTGATGAACATCGCTGCCACACCCAAGGAAACGCCCGTAATGCATATGCCTATCAGCATCGCTATTAGCATTGTATTTCCCTTTTGTGTATGAAGATATTTTGATTCCATCAATTACTCCCTTCATTATTTAAATGCGATGTTACTTCATTTATCGCAATAACACACCTAATCGAATTGTATGTCGGTAAGTACGAACTGTACTGATGTTCTGCCGTTGTATGTGTTTAGTCCCGGCTCGTAGGCGACGGAGAACGTGTCCACTTCCAGCAGTTTCTTTTCGAGCTTGCCCATGTTAAATCCGATGCATCGCACCGAACCCGTGTTGTCGCTTATCGCGATCTGCAAATGGTCGCCGCGGACGCCGACGCATCTTGGCGGCGATATCCTGTGAACCCCGCGCGTTGCGAATATCGGTTTCGGGTTCCCCTGTCCGAACGGTTCCAGCAGATTGATCTGTCTTACGGTTTGCTCGGTGAATTCTCCGATCTTACATTCGCCGTCGATGTCGAGGTGCGATATTATTTGCTCGTCGGAGAGGTTTTGCTGTGCGTACTCTTCGAAGGCGTCTTCGAACGCTTCGATGTTTTCCTTTTCGATTTGCAGCCCAGCCGCCATCTTATGCCCGCCAAAGCCTTTTAGATGTTGCTCGCAGGCGTTAAGTCCTTCATAGATATTGAAGCCCTCGATCGATCTGCCCGAACCCTGCCCCGCGCCGTTTGCGGTGTTGATCAATATCGTCGGCTTAAAGTAATCGTCGATGACCCGTGACGCGACGATTCCGATAACGCCGGTGTGCCACGAGTCGTCAGCTAAGACGATAGTTTTCCTGTCCGGGTGGTTAAGCCCCTTTGTCACTATCATCTCTTTGGCATGTTTGTATATTTTGCGTTGAAGCTGTTGTCGCTGCGTGTTCTGTTGTTTAAGATACTCAGCCGTTCGCTTGCAGTTCATTTCGTTTTCGCCGGTTAACAGCTCTACTGCCAAACGCGCATGCCCCATTCTACCGGCGGCGTTTAACAGCGGTGCGAGCTTGAACGCGATGTGATAGCTGTCGATCTCTTTTCCGCCAAGCTCCGCGGTGTCGATGATCGCTTTTATTCCCGTAAGCTTCGATTCGGACAGGCCCCTTAGCCCGAAGTTGGCCAGTATCCGGTTTTCGCCGCGAAGATCGACGATGTCTGCTATCGTTCCCATCGCCGCCAGCGTCGTTGCGTTTAATAGAAACTCTCTTAGATGCGGATCGGTCTTTCCCGTAGCCGCTGTCTTGCTTTCGTTGACTATCGCCCATGCGAGTTTGAACGCCACCATCGCTCCTGCTGAGTCCGGGTTGGCATATCCGCAGATCCCGGGATGGACGATAGCGACAGCGTCAGGTTTGCTTTCCGGCATCTGGTGGTGGTCGGTTATGATAACTTCCATGCCAAGCGAGTTGGCGAGTTTTGTTTCTTCGATGGCCGTTGCGCCGCAGTCGACGGTGACGATAAGCTGTGCGCCGTTTTGGGCGAGTTGTTTTATCGCTTCCGGGTTCAGCCCGTATCCCTCGTCCACGCGATGCGGGATGTAGTATTCGACTTTCGCCCCGAGCAGTTCCAGCAAATGCCACAGGATCGAAACGCTGGTGATCCCGTCAACGTCATAGTCGCCATAGATAACGATGCGTTTGTCCTGCTTTATCGCGTTTACGATATGCTTGGCCGCTGCCGTTGCCCCGGGCATTTTTTCCGGGGCGATAAGCTCGCTAAGCTTCGGGGTTAGGAACGCCTGTGCGATTTCCAGGGTGCCGATGTCACGGTTGATAAGCACCTGAGCGAGAACCTGTGAAACCTTTAGCGATCCTGCAAGCCCCTTAGCGTCGGGGCTCGATTCCTTTATCCGCCATTTCTTCTTTTGCATCCGTGCAGCTAATCGCATTTACGTATCAATTCCGTTTGTAGATATTGAACTGGTTAATTAATAACCCTATGATATTTGGAACCGCCCAAAAAGTCAACCGCTAATTAATAATCTAAATCACCGGCTCTGCCGGTGGCTAGTGATTAATCAGTTTCTTCTCCTGAGGCTGATTGTATCTGGTCAAGCTGTAAGTTGAATTTGTTCAACTGGTTTTGTCCCTGTTCATATTGCCCGGATGCGTTTCGCAGATGTTTACCAAGCACACCGAAGGTTTCATTAAAGGCATTGATATTGTTGCCCAATGTCCCTATGTCCTTACGTATCTGTACCGCCTGCTTTTCGATCTGCAAGCCCCGCAGCCCCATCACGATCGTCATAAGGTACGCGTACAATAAATTCGGCGAAACGGGGATTACCTTCTTTTCAAGCGCATAGTTCAATAGATCGCGCGTATCTGTCTGGTACTTTATTATCGTTTCATAGTACACATTCTCAGCCGGTATATACATCATCGCAAAGTCCAGCGTCCCTTCCGCGGGGTTAATATAATTAGCCGCGATCTTATCGATATGCTTTTCCACATCCTTTTGAAACTGGCGCCTTAGCTTTGCCTGTTCGTTTTCATCTTTTGTTTGCAGCATCGCCTCGAAGCTTGGCAGCGGAAACTTTGCATCTATCGGCACCGAGTAGTCCGGCATCTTTACAAGGCAGTCGACGATCTTACCGTTGGCGAACGTGTGCTGGACGGTAAAGCTCTCGGCCGGCAATATCTCTTTCAGCACTTTCTCAAGCGATTGTTCGCCAAGCTGGCCCCGGAGTTTCGGGCTTTTTAAAATGTCCTGCAAACTGCGGATATCCGTCCCGAGCTGGAGCATCCGCTGGCTGTCACTTTTTAAGTGCCCAAGCTGTTGATGGAGTTTTTCCAATGTCTCTTTGCTGGAGAGCAGATGTTTGTCAATGACCTGGCTGGAGCTTTGCAGGTTCTTGGTCATTGATTCGGAGTTCTGCTGCTGGGTTTGGCGTATCGCCTCAAGCTGCCGCTGCAGCAGGTCTATCGTGGTGCTTTGCTTTGCGATCTCATTGTTAGTACCTGCGTTATTTTTGATCGATAGGGCCATCATCGCTATGCCTGTCAGCGTCAGAACGACTAGTATCGTTATCAGAATTTCCATCGTATTCTCCTATATGGTTATCATTGCCGGTCGCCATGAAAAAAACTGGTTCCATTTCGCAAGCATTTGTTACTCTTAGACAGCAAACGGATCGCGATCTTCTCACCCTAAAGGGTGTTGTCAGCGATTATAGCGGTTTTTGGCCCCTGCGTAAAGAACGATTGTAATTGCATAAAATCGGGTCAATTGGGTATGCAGAGGGCAAAGCAAGCGGGGCTAAACGCGATTATTTTCCACAAATACAAAGCGGACCACGGGGGAGTTGGCCCGCCTTGGTGTTCAAGCATAGCTACTCTTTATTGTCGCCGGGAGCTATCAGCGATAGTATTAGTTTTTCGATCTCCGCCGCCCGTTTCGGCGAAAGCTCCTGCATGTCATATTCGGAATACTGATTTTCCTCGGCGAGTTTCCGCAGCGTTTCTGCGCCTGCGGTTCCCTTTATCTTATGTATCTTTTTGGCGATGACGCTTAGGCTCGACAGGATGGTATCTACGGTTTCATCGAATTTCGGGTTAAATACAAGCTTCGGAGCCAGAAGCGTTTTGTTTGCGTCAAGGATCTCTCTGCTGATGTTGTGAGCGGCAGCTACGATCCCCGTTGTCGCACCGCTGCTATCCGTTATCCTTTCAAAGCTCCAGAACAGCATCTGGCTGTTTCTTCCGGAGCGTTCTATCGAGCTTTCGACGGGTTTTATTTGCTGTCCGTTGATAACCTTTGTCAGATCGCCGTAAAGCCTGAACCTGTCACCAGCCGGGATGCAGGCGTTTAAGAAACTTTTTCCGACAGCCCCGAACTTGCTAATCCCCCACATTCGCTCGGCGGTTTCGTTGAAGTCTCGTATACGACCAGCCGGGGAGATGCAGATGATCGCTACGGGCGCTTTTTCAAAAACGGTTTTATAATGTGTGAAATCGCTCCTGATCGCGTCGATCATCTTTTTATGTTCGATGGCATACTTTATGTGCGAAGCAAGCGAG